>CAZSFB010000045.1:0-12167 GCA_964606035.1 uncultured bacterium
CGGTATGCGGCCGAAGAGTTCGATTGTGTCATCCTCGATATCATGATGCCCCGCATGAACGGGCTCGACGTTCTGGCGGAAATCCGGTCACAATATCCGGACCGGAAGACGCCGATCATTCTTCTCACAAGCGAGACGCGGCCGGATGACCAGAAGCGGGGGCTGGACCTCGGGGCAAGCAGCTTCGTCGCCAAGCCATTCAAGCCGGAACAGTTGCTGGCAGTGGTTGAGAAACTGGCCGGGAAAAACTAGAGGTGAGCCGCTGTAAAACAGCCCATTTATGAATGATCGGGACGAAAACCTGCAGGAACTCTACGGAGAGTTTCTGGACGAGACGAGGGATCTTCTGGATAGTTTCCAGCAACAGCTCGTTCGTCTTGAAAACGAACCGGGAAACTCCGATCTGGTCAAGAAGATCTTTCGTGTAGCTCACACTGTCAAGGGGAATGCCGGGTTCATCGGCCTGATGCCGCTTGGTGAGCTTTCCCACGCGATGGAGTCGATTCTTGGCAAACTCCGTGACAGCCAGATGGTATTCACACCGGATATCAATGACGCCCTGCTTGAGGGGGTGGATACAGCCCGGGGAGTCTTGAAAGAGTTTCTTGCAGACAATCTTGCGGCTGTGGACGTGACCGGAATTGTTGAACGCCTCCGGCGTATTGAACGGAACGAGCCCGCAGCCGAGAAGGATTCTGAAACCTGGGCTCCTGAAATACTGGATTCCGGGGCCCGGGCAGCAGCACCGGTGCCAGGGCAGACGTCTGGCATTACGGCTGGAGCTGAAGAGGCCGACAGCGGCAAGCATTTCATGCGGGTCAGCGCGGACCGGCTGGACCAGCTTGTGAACCTTGTTGGCGAACTCGTGGCAGGGCGGTCGCGGCTTTTGCAGCTCAAGCGTGAGATACCGCTGAAAAGCTTTGATGAGGTTTCATCGTTCATTTCCAGTATCGCTACGGAACTTCAGACCGCGGTGCTTTCCATCCGGATGGTTCCAATTAGCCAGCTTTTTACGCGATTCTACCGCCCTGTCCGGGACACCGCCCGGAATATTGGCAAGGACGTTCAACTGGTGCTGGAAGGTGAGGAGACCGAACTCGACAAGACGATTGTGGAAGAGATCCACGATCCCCTGCTTCATCTGGTTCGCAATGCTATTGGTCACGGAATCGAAAGCCCTGACGACCGGGTGCGGGCGGGCAAGAAGCCCCGGGCGACTGTCATGCTCAAGGCATATCACGCCCAGAACAGCGTATTCGTCGAAGTGATCGACGACGGAGCAGGCCTGAACTATGGCAAGATCATGGAAAAGGCGGTGGATCGCGGGCTGGTCGGCCGTGAGGAAGCCCGGGCGATGCAGCCGAATGAGCTTGCTGCACTGATTTTTCTCCCGGGTTTTTCAACTGCCCGGGAAGTCAATGACCTTCAGGGCCGGGGTGTTGGTCTGGATGTGGTGAAGTCCAAGGTCGAACATCTTGGCGGAAACGTGGAAGTACTGTCGAATGAAGGTGAAGGCACACTTTTCCGGCTGAAGCTTCCCCTGACACTGGCCATTCTGCAGATATTCCTGGTTAAATACGGGCGCCAGACCTTCGGCATCCCGCTGAATTACGTTGAGGAAACAGTCCGGGTGCGCCGCTCTGAACTGGAGCGTATCCAGAAACGACAGGTGATGATGCTCCGGCACCACGCAGTGTCTATTACGACGCTCGGGGAACTGCTCGAACTGGACGAAGCGGGGCAATTGCCGGACATCCTAAATGTAATTATCCTGCGGGTGTATAATCGGCGTATTGGCGTTGTAGTGTCGGAACTCCTGGGCAAAGAGGAAACGGTGCTGAAGCCGCTGGGTCCGTACGTAAGCAATCTTGAGCGGTCGGCGGACGGGATTGCAGGTGCCAGCATACTGGGTACGGGTGAAGTGGTTCTGATTCTGGATATACCGGTCCTTCTGCGCTCATTCGAATCCGGGGCGGCGGGGGCAGAAGGCCCGGAGCCGAGGTAACTGCATGGCTTTCATCAGACAGGAACGTGAAACAGCGGTCGTCGAGGAGATCGTCAAGTTCGTCACATTCGCTCTTGGAAGTGAAAAGTATGCGGTGCCGGTGCTCCGGGTGAAGGAAATCATTGCCAAGTACGACGTGGCCCCGCTACCGAAGACGCCGGTCTTTGTGGAAGGCATCATCAGCTTGCGGGGCGACATCATCCCAGTGGTCGATCTCCGGAAGCGGTTTGATCTTCCGGTGAAGGTGCGGACGGATGAAACGCGGCTGATTGTGCTTGAAATGGACGATTTTTTTGTAGGCATTGAAGTCGATGAGGTCTTCGAGGTCCTGAAGATCAACGCGGGCCAGATCGAGCCGCCGCCAGCACTCGTTGCCGGTCTTGAAAGTGACTATCTCGAAGGAGTCTGCGAGATCGGAGGACGCCTCATCACAATTCTGAACTTGGATGAGATATTCTCCCCACAAGAGCGTAGCGAGCTCCAGGAGTCAGGCGAAAAGGCGAAGGAGCCTGCGGCTCCCGTGGTGCCTCAGAAACGGGCTGAAATGGGAAGAGCTGCTTCCGATGAGCCGGCACCGCAGAAGCAGCCGCAGGAGATCCGTCTTATCGCATCAAAGGTTGAGTCGGATGGACGTCTGAAGGCCGATGGACGCGCATTCTTTGTGGGCAAGGGCTTCGCCGGCAGGGAGCTGCAGGTGGAGCTGAGCGGAACCGAAGTCAGGATTAAGGAAAACGGCAAGCAGATCAAATCATTCAAACGGGCGGGTTAAGTTAGTGAGACGAACTTTACGAATTGGTTTTGTGCTGATCGGTCCCCCGATCGTGATCATGATGGTTTCCTTGATCGGATTCCTTTTTGTCCGGAGTTCAGTCACCCGGACCCTTGAGGACAGATATTTCGAGAAGATTCAGGTCCTCGTCACCAATGCCAAGCTTAATGTCGAAGGGTTGCTGAAGCTCGGGCTGCTCACTCTCGGTGATCTTCAGCAAATCGACCAGATTCTTCCGCCAATTGTTGCAGAGCACACGGAAGTCAAAATCTGGCTTGTGTCGGATATTCAGGGGAAAGTCCTCTACAAGGGAGGGGATCTTGGCGAACGCGCAGATGATTTCGCCCAGATGGCAAGGATCGCGGACAGAACGCAGAAGCCAGAGAAGTTTACGGTAAATATTCCCGGGCAGGGGCAGTTTAACGTGGTTACGGCACCTATTGTGGACCAGGTGCTCCAGAGTGCCACGGGAGTGGTCCTGCTGTCCATGCCGGCAGACGTTGTCGATGAACAGGTTTCCGGGGCCATGAACAAGGTTTTCTACGTCATGGCAATAACGGGTGTAATCCTTGTCATTCTGGTGATTCTGGGGCTCCAGGCGCTTATCGCTCAGCCGATCCGGGACCTGTCACAGGCGGCGAATAATATTTCCAGCGGAGATCTTACCCACAACATCCAGTATAACTCGGTAATAGAGATTCGTGAGCTTCGGGAGCTGACGGACTCCTTCGAGAAGATGACCAACAATCTACACAGTGTCTTTTCCGGCTTGAACAGCAAGACGGATGAGCTTGCTCAGGCTGCAAACCAGTTCCTTGTGGGAATGCGGGCGGTTGCCCAGGCGTCGGAAAACCAGTTTCTCAAGACCAAGGAAATGGCGGTGGCTATAGAAGAGATGGCCTCTTCCGTACAACTCGTTTCCGAAAATGCGGGGCGCTCGCAGGAAGTCAGTGCCAAGGCTTCGGTTTCTGCAACACGGGGCGGCCAGGCTGTCCAGGAAACCCGTCAAGGTATCGGCCGGGTTGAACAGATTGTTACGAGTTCAGCCGAAAGTATCCGGGCGCTTGGTGAACGTTCGCAGCAGATCGGGCAGATTATTGACGTCATCAAGGAGATTTCCTCCCAGACAAACTTGCTGGCACTCAACGCAGCCATTGAGGCTGCCAGAGCCGGAGAGCATGGGCGGGGATTTGAAGTCGTCGCCAGTGAAGTCCGAAAGCTCGCCGAGAAGTCTACCGACTCTACGGCCCAGATCACTGCAATCATCGAGGAGATTCTTCGCGACACCGATCGCGCGGTACAGGTGATGCAGGAGGCGACAAAAGAAGTGGCCAAGGGTACAGAGATGGCAGGCCGTACGGAAACGGTACTGCAGGAGATTATCTCCTCTAATACGAACGTCGGCGAGATGATTAACGCTATGGCTGATGCCGCACGGCAGCAGAGCAGTGTATCGGACGAGGTCGCCAACGCCGTCGATCAGATTTCCCGTTCGGCCAAGGATGTTTCGAACCAGGCAGAGGAGCAGTCGAATACGGTGCAGAACCTGTTTGATCTGGCTGAACACCTGCGGAAAGTGGTTGGAGACTTCAGGCTGTAACAGCCAGTTGTCTGGAGCGCATGCATTGTGGGAGTTGTCCTTGCGATTGCAAACCAGAAGGGTGGATGCGGCAAGACCACTACCGCAACCAGCCTGGCTGCCTGCTGGGCACTCCGAGGCAACCGTGTTCTTCTGGTAGACGCTGATCCACAGGCCAACGCAAGTTATTCATTTGGCCTGCCGGTCGTGACGGCACCGGTGACATTGTGGCAGCTTCTGGACCGGCCGGACCTGGCGCTGGATTACGGCCTTTACCGGAAGGGCAACCTTCATCTTATTTGTGGCTCGCCCCAATTGGCCAAAGCCGAAAGGGAATGGCCCCAGGGATATGAATCACTGCTTCGGGTGAGTAACCTCCTGTCGGACATTGCCGACCAGTATGACTACGTCGTGATTGACTGTCCTCCGAGTACAGGTCTTCTCACCCAGAATGCACTCGCCGCCGCCGACCGGCTTGTGGTGCCTGTGGATGTCGGGTTTTACTCTCTGATTGGAATCACCCAGTTGCTTGCCAGGATTGAAGAGGTGCGTGAGATCAACCCGCGGCTGGAAATACTCGGGTTCGTTCTGACAAACTATGATGTGCGTGCAGGGCTGAGCGGAAGTGTGCGGGAACGGCTCGAACAATCTTACCCCGGGAAGGTGTTTCAGGCAGTCATCCGGCCGACGGTTCGGCTGAAAGAGGCACCTTCGCATGAACTGTCAATATTTGAATATGATCCCGGCGGCAATGGCGCACGGGATTACCGCGCACTGGCGGAAGAGGTGGAATCATGGCTAAGAAACGCGGTGGTCTCGGCAAGGGCGTCGACGCGATAGACCTGAAGGAGCCTCACGGGCTGGCGCCGACAGTTCCCCCGCCGCCTCCACCGCCAGGTCCGTCAGGGGCAGAACACCGGAAGCGGGCTGCTCCAAAGGCCGATCGGGCCGAGGCAGCTGCCACCTGGCTTCAAGGGTCGGAGCCGGATCTGCCGGTGGTGGATGTCCCCGAACCAGAGCCGGCCCCTGAACTGCAGCCTTCACCCGTATCAGCTCAACCCAAGGTCAGGAAGCTTGACCCGTCACTCCTTCCGTGGATCATAAAGAAGCAGATTGCCGGTGAGACCGACCGGGAAGATCTGGATTTCCGAGTCATCTTCTCGATTCGCGGGTATCCCGACCGGCTGGTAATGGAAGGCCACAGGAACGATTTTGGGAAATTCTATGCGGGTGAGGCGGGAAATCTCGGCCAACGATATCTCAGGTGGGGATTATCCGGATTCTCCAAGATTTCTACGGATGATGCGCTGGTGTTACTAAAGGATCAGATCGAAGGGATTCTCGTCGAAAGTGACGGATATGCCATGGAACTGGGTTCTGTGGATGATCTTCTTGACTGGTGTTCATACTGAGAGGGCGGCTGATCCTTGTCGCAAGAATCCAGAGACCCGATCAAGGTCATCATCGTCGATGACTCCAACTTCATGCGCCGGGCGATCTCCAACCTGATCAGCCGGGACCCGGGAATCAGCGTCATCGCAACAGCCCGTGATGGCTATGAAGCAGTTGAGCTCGTGAAAAATCTCGAGCCTGATGTGGTCACACTGGATATCGAGATGGAAGGCATGTCCGGCATCGAAACCCTCGCCGAGATCATGCGGGTGCATCCGGTTCCCGTGCTCATGGTCAGTGCCTATTCCTCTCAGGGTGCAGACGTGACGGTGGAGGCACTCCGTCTGGGAGCCGTGGATTTCATTGAGAAACCGTCCGGTGTTGTGTCTGTAGACATGCACACCGTGTCGGAGAGTCTCATTCGCAAGATCAAGATGGCAGCGAAGGCAGAGCCCAAAGTGCTGGATGCAGTTCATCGTATGCCTCCGCCACGACCGGCTGCCCAGTCGCTGCCACCGCTGCGTTTTCCGGAACCACCACCCTCAAGTTCACGTCCGGCAAACGTTGCCAGCTTGCCGGCGGAGACAATCATGGATCCGGCTCGTAAGCCTGTCCCTCCGGGCCTGCCGCCGCCACGGATTATTGCGATCGCCTCTTCCACAGGTGGTGTCCAGGCGCTTCAGCATCTCCTCGGCGGACTCCCGGAGAATTTCGAATTGCCGGTGGTTGTTGTTCAACATATGCCTGCAAAGTTCACACGTTCATTCGCCACTGACCTGGACCGGACGGTGCCAATCATGGTTCGAGAGGCAGAAGATGGCATGCCAGTCCGGCCGGGTGTTGCTTATATTGCACCTGGTGGAATCCACATGATCGTTGCTCCAGTGCAGGAACGCGCGAATCAGTATTGTATCCGGCTTACGGAGAATCCCGCAGATCTCGTGCTTAAGCCGTCAGCCGACATCCTCTTCAGCGCGGTGGCCGAAGTATACGGCCCATCGGCGATCGGAGTTATTCTGACTGGCATGGGCAGTGACGGGACTGCGGGACTGCGCCGGATGAAAGACGCAGGAGCGTATAACATTGCCCAGAACCGTGAAACCTGCGTGGTTTTCGGAATGCCCAAGGCGGCAATTGAGGCGAATGTTATTGATGAAGTAATTCCGCTCCAGTCAATTGCAGATACGCTGATTAACCATGTCCGCCAGCGGGCACGCCGGACCTGATATCAGTGTTCCGGGAATATGACCTGGCGATTGTTGGGGGTGGCCCCGGCGGTATGGCTGCTGCCCTTGCGGCCCGGAACAGGTCTGCTGATCTCCGTATCCTGATTATCGAGAAACGGCGGCACCCGCGCTTCAAGTTGTGCGGCGGAGGAGTCACGGGCCGGTCCTTATCAGTGCTATCCCGGTTGGGAATTGACCTCATTGCCGCAGACATACCGAGAATCCTGGCGCGGGGGGTCGATATACGTTATGGCGACCGAAACCTGCTGATAGGTCAGGATGGCGTGGCATTTGTCTTTGACCGGCCGGCCTTGGATGCATGGCTCGCTGTGGAGGTCCGTCGGCAGGGTATCGAGATGATGGAAGACTTCCCTGTGCAGGAGATAAACGGCAGGGCAGGGAGCTTTGTGCTGACTGGGCCTCAGAAAATCAGGGCCAGAGGCATTATTGGTGCAGACGGGGTTGGAAGCCTAGTGCGAAAAACATTGGTTGACGGGGGAATTCCCAAAGGACTTTCGCATCTGGTGCAGGCCGAAATACCTGCCGATGGGGATTTACCGGATTCACTCCGGTTCGACTTCACACCACTTAAGGACGGGATCCCAGGTTATGCATGGCTATTCCCGGAACTGGATGCGGACGGGAAGCCTGTTCTCAAGGTGGGAGTCTATGACCGGCGTGGACGTTCCTCCAGGCCGCTGCGGGACTATTGTGTGGAGACGGCCGCACGATGGGGGTACCGGATCGCTACGAAGTCCGTGATGCACTGGTCTTTCCGTGAGTATTCCCCCGAGAATCCGATCTCTGCGCCAGGTGTATTGCTGGCAGGCGACGCAGCCGGTTCAGATCCGGTGGTGGCCGAGGGAATCCGGCAGGCTCTCATGTGGGGGGAGCTGGCTGGAAATCACGCCGCAGAATGCCTTTCCCGAGGGAATGATATCCTGTCTGGCTACGAAATCGCATTCGACCGCTCTGAGCTCGGAGTGGAACTTCGGCGGAACCTCTTTTTCGCGAACATCCTTTATTCAAGATTCTATCCTTTTGCACTGGGGCTTGGTTTTCGCAATCCAAGGGTTCTCCGGAAAGTTTTTGAGTGGGTGGCTGGACAGAGTGACTATGAAGGGCTCACGGCAATGGAGACCGCACGGAAAATCGCAAAGAGTATCCTGAAAAAGGCCGTCGGGCTTGATTAGGCTGTGGCAGGTGCTCAACTGATTCGTCGGCCCAGCCAGGCGGCAGTGACGCGACCATCGGAAAGGGGACCTTCCCTGCTTTCCAGCGTTTCAAACCCTGGGAAGAGTGTCGGCAGTTCGTCCCGTTCCAGCAGGTATTCTTTCGGACATTTGGGACCAACCGGGGCACCTAGCTGATCAATTGTATACGCTTCAAAGCAGAGCAGCCCGCCGGGCCTGCAGGTACGGCGGATGCGTTCAAGCACGGGCCGCTCAAGGAAGAGGAAATCCAGCACCAGATCAAACCGGTTTTCCGGCCAGTCCCAGTCGTGAACAGAGGTATGAACTGTCTCAACCTCCAAATATTCCGCGTTAGCCAGATCGTTCAGGCGTTTCAGGCCGATGGGAGATATATCGATAGCTGTAACATCAAACCCGCGCCTCGCCAGCGCCAGAGAATTTCTGCCTTGCCCGGCAGCAATGTCGAGTGCCTGTGCCGGTATCCGGGTATATCGCTCAATCAATGGGTAGCAATGCAGGAGCCATCTGGATGGAGCCCGGCCAAAAACGTCCGGATTGTCAGAATACCTGGCGTCCCATTTGATTCGGTCGGGATGATCTGAGTAATCCTTTGTCAATGCCGGACCCTTTCGGCCGCATGGATGCGGCTGTCCCATTCTGCTCCGGAACCAGGACGGAAATAAAGTTGCCTCGCTGCCATCTGATTGTTTTTGATCTCGACGGAACCCTTGTTGATTCAAGCAGGGACTTGGCTGATGCAACCAACCACACGCTCCAGCATTTTGGACATCCGCCCAAGGACGTGATGCAGATAGCGAGATATGTCGGCGATGGAGCCCGCAAGCTGATTGAACGGGCATTGCCAGAAGGGGCAAGGCTGGAAATTGAGGAAGCCCTGCCGGTATTCCTCGGATATTACGCCGAAAATTGCACCCGGAATACGCGGCTTTACCCGGGTATGGAGACATTGCTTCATGCCTGCGCTGGTATCCCGAGAGCAGTGGCAACCAACAAGCCACGCCGCTTTACAGAGATGATTCTGAAGGCGTTGGGTATCGAAAACGAGTTTATCCAGGTGGAGTGTGCGGATACAGTCTCGAAACCCAAACCGGACCCGGAGATGCTCCGGAAGATACTAGGCAACCGGAATATCGCCCCTATGGCGACCTTTATGGTGGGGGACAGTTCCGTCGACATGAAAACCGGACAGGCTGCAGGCACTGTCTGTGTGGGGGCGGCATGGGGTTTTAGGGGACGAGAGGAATTGGAGCACTCTGGCGCTCATTACATCATTGAAAAGCCGACTGATTTGATCCAGCTGATCGGCTGAAGCGGCACCATCCGTCTTCAGGCCCTTCTGATAATTCAAGACGAAATAGTTCCCTCGCCCTTTGGACGACGTCAGTACCGGGTGCAGCGGCCCGAATCAGGATGGAGCCCCGGGCCGACAGCATCGGGTCGTGGCGGTCGAGCAGAGCCACAATGACGTCACCATCGGTAGGGTTATCAGTGCGGACTGAGGTGCCTGCCAGCCGGACCAGGGCCTGCCTTACCGGTTTTCGGCCGGAGGGAGCGATCACGATGGTATCGAAGCCCGGATCATGGCGAGGCCTGCCCTGCCGCACATAAACCTCCGGAACCTCCAGTTCCACATGGGCGACAGGCTGCTTCTTTAGAAGCCGGTCAATATGGGCTTGAACCGGTTTGAGGCGCTCCAGAAAATCATCCGAATCACCGTCGAGGCCATCTATCAGGTTTGCAATGGCACCAGGACGGACCCTGGCACCAAGCCGCACGGCCAGCCAGAGGTTTGCCACGTCCCGGAAGCGCCCCAGGCCAAGCTCCAGCCTGCGCTGCGCCCCCCGGTTCGAGGCGGTGGTCCCGATGGAAAGCAGTGTCAGATCGCTGCCAAGCAGCTGGAGATGCTCTGCAAATAGCATTTCAAGAAAACTCATTTGCTGATTCAGGAGCGTACGGGGACGGGAGACACTTGGATCCCGCGACAGCTCGGTCACAAAAGCATGGAGTCCGGGCTCACCTGCAAGAAGCCGGACTAGCCCGGCACGGTCCCGTGGGCGGATCAGGCTCGAGGGAATGGCGGCTTCCTCGAAACGGTCGGGAAACTCCCGGCGTTCGATAACGAACAGCAGTTCACGGGATTCACGGAGAGACTCTTTTCTGAGCCGGGCGAAAAGTGGCCGGATTTCCTGCGCGGGGAAGTCGCCGGCAACGAGAATACGGCTTGCATCGGATCCGCAGGCAACGGTTTCAAGCTGGGATGGCGCCACGGGACGGGCAGCGGGCAGGAGGCCCAGTTCCCACGGGCCGCCTGATTCTGCCTGATGACTTCCAAGGCGGCGAATAACACGCCAGATGTGCTTTCGGTCCAGGCTCAGATAGGTGCTCTCGGGATCCGTCGCACCGGTATGGAATATCTCGAGTTTCTGCCGGGAGAGTAGAAGCAACCAGGGCAGGTTCCGCCTCAATGCCACGCCGATCGCTTCTTCACGGCCGGACCGGGAATTCCTGGGGAACTCGTCCTCCGGAGCACCCACCCATTCAGCCAGACACGCGACGGGTTCACCTGCGGACCTGGCTACGGCGGCGAAGCGTAGCTGACTGCCACGGCCATTTTCGGAGACGATTTCGAGATCGTTGAATCCGGCAGCCCGGAAGAAATCGACTGGACCATCCGGTAAAAGAGTACGTCCTCCCGCCGTGGCGGAGGATTCATCAAAGAGTTTCGGCTGGAACAGGGTATTGTTAAGAACTGCCTGTGGCACGGGATCAGGGACCTCGAACTCCGAATATCCGCTTCAGGGTGTCCACGTCCAGTGCTGACCGGACGGTTTCAAGGTAGTGGGGACGCCGGAATGCTCCGAGATCACCACTCATCCGTGGGATTTCCCCGAGTACCGGGATACTGGTCCGGCGCCAGATATCTTCGAAATTACTTTCAACCGATGGGTCATCTGCCACGCCAAGGCGGTTCAGAATGATGGCGACTGGGGCAAGCCCTCGCTTATCCAGCGCTTCAAGCGTGAGAAATGTGTGATTGATACAACCGATTCGTGACCCGACGACCAGGATTACCTTTGCCTTGAGCTTTGCAATCAGGTCAGCAGTTGTGAGTTTGTCGGTCAATGGCACCAGCAGACCGCCAGCACCTTCCATGAGCAGTATATCGGCCTCTTTCGATAGCCGTGCACGGGCATCAAGGATCCGGTTCAGGTCTATGCTTTTGCCGTCGGCACGTGCGGCGGTTTCAGGGGATAACGGCAACCGGAACCGGTAAGGGCAGATATCCTCAATAGGACCGTTGAATCCGGCCGCATCCGAGAGGAGTGCCGCATCTTCCGCGAGGAGTGCGCCCCGGTGCTCCTTGCATCCGGTTTCCACTGGTTTCATCGCGGCGACCCTCAGCCCGCAATCCCGCAGAAACCAGACGAGTCCGCAGGTAACAAACGTCTTGCCGACGCCCGTATCGGTACCTGTGACAAAAAACGTCCGGGCTGTCACTCCGCTTCTGCCTCCCGCGTGACCCGGTCCAGCCCCTCAAAAAGAACATCACAGAGGAGGTCCAGCTCACGCACTTTGATTGATAGCGGCGGCATGAAGATCAGGGTGTTACCGAGGGGCCGGGTGATTACCCCCCGTGTCCGGGCGAAACGGGTAACCCGGTGGCCGATCCGCTGTTCTGGGCGGTACTCAATTTCCGGACGTGAACGATCGGGAATCAGCTCAACTCCAGCCATGAAGCCTGCCTGGCGAATATCGCCCACATGGGCATGTCTGCCGAAGTCCTTCAGCCGTTTTGTGAGATGGGCGATCTTCGTCTGGAGCTTTTCAAGGGTCTTGTCTGTTTCAAACAGGTCGATGGAGGCACATGCCGCCGCGCAGGCCACGGGATTTCCGGTGAATGTGTGGCCATGGAAGAACGTTTTAAACTCGTTATAACGGCCACGGAATGCATCATAGACAGTTTCGGTCGCCAGCGTCGCCG
>CAZSFB010000046.1:0-11306 GCA_964606035.1 uncultured bacterium
TGGACCGGTTTTTTCGCAACCGTTCTCATCTCTATGCCTTTGTGAAGGGACGTGTGACGGCATTGCGTACGTCTGCGGGGAAAACTGGCGAACGTACCGAGGATGTGATCGGCTTCTACCGGAAAGACCGGGATCCTTCCATGAAGGTGGCCATGAACCTTCTCAAGGCCGAGCTCTCTCTCTATGCACGGGAAGTGAGAGCAACGGGTGCGCAATTCGCCATTGTGGTGATTCCGCACAAGTGGGAAATGGGGACCCGGGGGCGGTACGTCAAGGACGACTGGGGAAAAACCGTAAAACTCATGGGTCTCCGGGAAACCGATTATGATCTGGAGGCATTTCACCGGGAGCTGATGAAATGGGCAGAAGTGGAAGAGGTTCCCGTTTTGGGACTGCTGCCGTACCTCCGCTCCCGTGAAACGGGCGACACGTATGTCTATTTTTCAAAGGACGGTCACTGGAGTCCGGCGGGCAACCGCATTGTCGCCGACTTGTTTGTAAGTCAGTTATGGCCTGGGCTGTCAGCCAGCCTGGATACGGTGCTGGCTGGCGTCGGAGAAACCGGAGTGAAACCTTGAAGTCATCCTCGTTGCAGGTAAGCGGGAGGTTGCTGGAATACTGTGTAAGCGGTCCGGCGCATCATTTCGGCTTTGTATTTGTGCACGGTCTCGGGTCCGAAAAGATGGGCGACAAGAGCCGTTTCTTCGCGGACAGGTTCGGCGCCTTGGGTTTCGGGTATGCAGCACTGGACACGACCGGGCACGGAGGATCCGAAGGTGAAATCCGCACACTGACACTCACCCGGCAGATTGATGACCTTGCGGGTTTTATCAGCCATCTCCGGCGTAAAGAACAGTGGATCGGACAGGTCGTTCTGGTGGGCTCATCCCTGGGGGGCCTTACCTCGGCCTGGACCTCTGTTGAGGAACCCGATTTTATTTCCGGACTTGCACTGATTGCGCCGGCATTCAGATTCGTGGATAACCTGAAGCTGGCGATCGGCGAGCAAAAAGCCCGGGAGTGGCGGGACACAAACAACCTTGTGATCCGCAGCCCGTGGGTCCAGCTCGATTTCACCTGGGACCTTGCTGCCGACTGGGCTACCTATGATCATGACTCCCTTCCGCAGCGTATTCAGGTGCCAATGCTGATCCTTCACGGCACCCGGGACGAGCAGGTACCGGTCAGTGACTCGCGGGAGTTCGCCCGGAAAGCCGGTGATCTTGTCTCACTTGTCGAGATTGAAAATGGTGACCACCGGCTGACGGATCACAAGGGGCGCCTGGCTGACGAGATCCTTTCATTTGTGCGAATGCGCCTCGGCTGGCCGGAACAGGCACCGGCCAGCTAGTCTCCCAAGTTGATGTCGCGCAACTTCTTAAACGCTCGTGCCTGGATCCTGACGGCTTGTGCAACTATGTCCATTTTGTGGTTATTGGTTCCTGTGCCGCTTCAGGCCGGAGACGGCAGTTTTCCGTATGTCATTTCAACGGAACAGGTTTCCAGATGGGTGGACGAGGGCAACCTGAGAGTTGTGGACGTACGCCGGCCCTTTCCGTTCTACTTCGACGGTCACATACCCGGCTCGGTCCGCTTGCGGTGGACCGAGATCGCTCCTGATCCAAGACGAGGTGGCTGCCCGACCGATGACCCGAGCCGCATCGACCGCTTCTTCCGTTCAGCCGGGATCACGAGTCCGGACGTCAGGGTGGTTGTTGTTGGTGATCCACCAGATGATTGGGCAGAGGCAGCGTACCTCGTGTTTGCGTTGAGAATGTACGGCCATGAGCGTACCGCACTGGTAGATGGCGGATTCCGGAAATGGAAATACGAAGGTCGGCTGACGAGCATATCTTTTGACAGCCCACCCCCGTCCGGGATTGGTTCGCCTCACAGCTACAGTCCTTGCCTGTCTGCTGAGCAGATCATGGAGATGCGCTCTATGGAACCGCTGGCGATTGTCGATGCCAGGTCCCGGGATGAATTCCTGGGAGCCAGAGTTTTTGGTGAAAAACGCGGCGGGCATTTGCCCGGAGCCGTTCATGTTGAATGGCGCCGGATTCTGAGTTCCGACGGATTAATCCGGCTTGATGAAGTTCGCCAGATATTTGCCGACATGGGACTTTTCCCCACAGAACCGGCGGTGATTTATGATTCTGGCGGAGTCCGGGCAGCGTTCCTCTGGATAGCCATGAAGAACGCAGGGTTCGAGCGAGTGATGCTGTATCCAGATGGCTTTGTTGACTGGTCGGCACGTCCAGATTTCCCGATTGAAATCGGGCGATAACCGGCACATTCGGCCGCGGTAGGAAAAAGGAGAAGCGGGCTCCCAATGGGAGCCCGCTTCTGTCTGAATAACGGGTCGGGGCGTTATCGCTTCTTGCCCTTTACAGGGGGCGGGGGTGGAGGCGGCACTGTTACGATGACCTGCACCGAAGCCGACAGGCTCCCGGAGGTGACATTGATGGCCGTTTCGCCGGCGGCAACCGCACTGACCTGACCGCTGGCGTCTACCGTCGCAACTTCCGGATTGGCGGATGTGAAGGTGATCGCTGCGCCTTCCACCACCGAGCCGGCATCGTCTTTTACCGTTGCGGTGAGGGAAGCCGTCGCCGGCGGCGCGGGCGGAGCACCTTCGGGGGCGGGCTCAGCGGCGGCTGCCTGCAGGGTGAGGCTGGCCGTGCTTGTCTCGATGGAAGCCGGGATCGAAACGATTACTTCGGCATTACCGGCAACTATTCCGGCTGCAGCCGTAATCACGGTTTTGCCGCTTTTGACGGCGGTAACATTGCCAGCCGCAACAGTAGCAACCGCTGGATTTGAGGATGACCAGGTCACTTCGGCTTTCTCGATAGCAGTGCCATTCTTGTCGAGAACAGCAGCCGAGAGAGAGGCCGTCTTTCCTGCCTCGTTGAGTCTTACGCTGGCCGGGGCCACGTTCACGGTGGCCGGTTTTGGTGTACAACCGGCAATCGCCGCCGCAAATAATACGGGGAACGAACGCTTCAGGGTCTGGGAATACATTTTTCCTTTTCTCTTTCTGGAAAGGCGCCCGTCCGGGGCCTTCCAGAGGGCCTCATGTATCTGTCTGCAGGGGAAATCAAATCCCTGATCCAAGAGGCCCGCTTGACAGATAACAGAGCGTAATCCTGTGGATCAGGCAGCCGTGGGAAAGACTTCCGGAGTCAGGGTGATCGGCTCGAAGAAGCCGGGCCGGTATATCCGTATCAACGGATCTACGTCCCTGGCTTTCTGGACAAAGGCCCGGAAACCAGAGCCGGGAAGTTCCCGGACTCCCGCCTCGTATGGAAGGAAAAAATTGTCGTAATGGATGGGAATCAGGACCTTGGGCCGCACTAGCTGCATGACACGGCTGATATAGCCTGGAGTCGCCTGATGGCCAGCTACACAGGGGCAGAGAATATCCGACCTGGCATCTTTCAGTTCATCATCCAGCAGATCAGCTGATCCAAGTACGAGCAGGGAGATACCGCTGGCCAGGATCCGGTAGATGAGCACGGGTCCTACCCGGTAGTCCCATGCCCGTTTCGCGGTAATGGGGTGGTCGACGGTGCCGTCGGCAGGCACCCGTCCAAACAGGAACCGGGAGTGGCGTGACCTGAATACCTGCACCGTGAAGGGTCCGAAGCGAAGGGATTCTCCGCCGCTGACCGTCCGGATCCGGGAGTCGGGAACTCCTCTGCCACGGCACAGGTTTGCGGCAGTGGGAGAGCCGACGATCTGTGCGCCGGAGAGCCGCGTCACCACAGGGGCGTCCAGCAGATGGTCGAAATGTGCATGGGTAATCAGTTGCGCGAGGGCCTGGGGGGGGAGATGGCGGGCGATGATCGTCTCGCGGCTTTCAGCTTTACCGGTAACGAATTCCAGCAGGGTGAGCCGGGTGTAGTAGGGGTCCACCAGCAGATGCTGTCCGTCACATTCGAGGTCCAGGCCTGCGGTACCCAGCCATTGGAGACGAAGCGTGGAACTGGACATGGAATTTACTTTCCAGCCTCAGGAAGGGAAGAAAGAAAATCCCTGACCAGTCCGCGCCAGCGGTGCGTATACCCGGCCGGCCCTCCGTTTCCGAATGCCTTCATGGAGAGGTCCTTCACTACGTCATTCATGAACTCGGCTCCAGGAGCCGGCAGTTTCTGGAGGTAAGGATCCATGGAGACGCCGCGCACAAAGGCTTCAAGAGCTTCACGGGCGGCAGCAAACTCTTCGTGCGAGAGCTCAATGGAACGGCTGTCGTAACGGATTGCTGGCACTTAAGGCTGCACCTCGATCTGCTTCGAGGCGTCAGGCTGAAGCACATAGAGCTGTTCGCGTGAAGGCTTCTGCCCGGACGGAAGCACCTTGGGAAGCCGCATCTCGTATTTTACCTCCCGCCGGTGATCGGCGAGCTGGCGTTCGGGGTTGTAGACGCTGTTGAACTTCCAGAGCATTTTCACGAAATTCGTCTGGCCCTGTGCCAGCAACTTGGCGGAGATCCATGCAGTTGAAGCGAGCGCGCGGACGCCCAGATGCTTCATGTTGAGAACCTGCTGGGTTTTGACAAGTTCCGCATAGAATTTTTCGATCGGCATCTTCGTTGGCAGTACCGCATGCTGAATATCGAACAGGCGATAGTCCCTTGTGGCGAACTGCCTGGAATCTGTTATAAAAGTTTCCGTACCGGGGTAGGGGGTATTGACACTAATATTCACGATTTCCGGGATTGAAAGCGCCCACTCGCGAATCACCTCAAAGCGTTTCTCGTCCCAGTCCGGATCGGCGATGATGTTGACTGCCACCATGATTCCGAGCGACCGGGCGTATTCGAGGGCTTCGAAGTTTCGGGTGATGTTGATCCGCTTCCGGAACTGCTTCAGGCCCTCTCCATCAATGGCCTCAAGGCCGAGGAACATGTACTGCAGTCCCAGTTTCTTCCAGTACTGGAATACATCCTTGTTCCTGAGCAGCACGTCCCCGCGGGTTTCCAGATAGAACTGCTTCTTGAGCTTCCGTTTCTCAATCTCCTTGCCGATCGCGTAACCATGCTCGGGCTGGATGAAGGCTACGTCATCGACGATGAAGATGCCCGACTCCTTGAGCCGCTGCAGCTCTTCGCCGATGCTTTCGGGCGACCGCCTACGGTAAGTGCGGCCGTAGAACGTCCAGGCGCTACAGAAGGAGCAGTCCCACGGACAGCCCCGTGTAAACTCGATTGAGGCAGCCGGGTCCAGAACCCCTATGAAATACTTTTTTCTCTTCGCCAGAAGGTCGTGCGCCGGGGTAACCTTGTCGAGGTCTTCGATGATGCGGGGCGCGGGGCCTTCGCCGTCAAGGGTGACGACGCCGGGAAGGGTGTGGAGCTTTTTCCGGTCACTCTGCCAGGCGAGCAGGAGCAGGGGCACGATCTCTTCGCCTTCGCCCTTTGCCACACAATCAATGGCTCCCTGTGCGTGCTGAAGAACCTCCTCCGCGGTGAAGGAGATCGAGTGACCGCCGACGAAAAAGAAAACTTCCGGAAGCTTCTCTTTCGTCGCCTTGGCGAGGTCAATCACCTCGGGGATGTTTGCAAGGTAATTCACTCCGAAACAGACGGCATCAGGCTGGAACTCGTCCAGCATCCGGTAGTAGTCGGCGTGGGTATGGGCCTGCAGGTCCATCAGGCGCACGTCGTGGCCGGCCATCCGTACTGCCTGCGCCACCAGTTCGACACCCAAAGGCTCAAGCCGCAGATATATTTCTGTGTACATCAGTCCGCTTGGGTGGCAACATAAGACCTTCATCGAAACGCATCCCCTTATGCAGTATTTCAGCCGGGATGAACCCGGACAGAGAGGTTATGGTCTTGAACTACAACGCAAAAATTCCCAAATCGCAACCATTTTTTGCGGCTGTCCCGGGGCCGGCGGGGCATCAGCCAGAAGGGAGCGTGAGCGTAAAACGCACTCCGCCGCCGGGAAGATTTTCCGCCCTGAGATTGCCGCCATGCGTCTCGGCTGCCCTTTTGGCAATAGGAAGGCCAAGGCCGGTCCCACGGCTCTTGGTCGTATAAAAGGGATCAAAAATCCTGGGCAGAATTTCCGGCGGAATGCCGGGACCGGTGTCCTGAATGGTGACAGCCACCAGCTCCCCCGGTACAGGTCCGATAGATATCTGCATATCGCCGCTTGCTCCCATCGCTTGGGCGGCATTCAATATCAGGTTGCTCAGGGCTGCCTGTATGATCGCGGGGTCGGCGCTGACGGAATCGTCTTCACCGCTGATATTCACACGGATGCTCCTGAATACGGGGTCGGTCGAGAAATTGCGCAAAATGTCCTTCAGCAGTGCCATGAGTGAAACTCTCTGCTTTTGGAGTGGCCGTGGCCGAGCGTACGCAAGAAGGTCCCCAAGGGTTGAATGCAGCGTATCTATCCGCTTCAGAATGTTCTGGATCACTTCCCGGTCGGTGGTGCCCTCCAGCATCCGGCCACTGATAACCTGCAGGGCTCCGCTGATCGCCGCAAGTGGATTCTTGACTTCGTGAGCGATGACCGCTGCCATTTCGCCCAGCCGTGCCAGGGTTTCCCGTTCCAGGAGTTTCTGCTCGGCGGCCTTTTCTGTGGTGACATCCTCGACAAAACAGATGATACCCCCTTCCACATTCTCCGAAGCGGGGAGGCGGGTCGTAAATCGACGTACCCATCTGGTGGTTCCGTCCTTGCGGAGGTAAAGGGCGATACTTCCGTTTTCTGATGACGACTCGGGCCGGGTTGGTGCGTCCAGGCTGCTGCCATACAGGACTGAGAGTGGTAGTCCGGCCAGTTCGTCACCTGAAAACCCGGTGATCTGATGAAGTGCAGGATTGGTCTCCTGTATCATGCCGTGCTCGCTGGCGAGGGCTATGCCAAAGGCAGTTTCCCTGAAAAGGGTCCGGAATCTCGCGTCTGATTTTCGCCGCCGGAACTGCTCGATGACCTCTCCGGTAATATCGTAACGGATGGCAATGTGCTGGTAGGGCTTTCCGTTGTTGCCGAGAAACGGTACGATGGTCGTTGCCACCCAGTAGTAGCTGCCGTCCTTACGCCGGTTGCGGATGACGCCCCGCCAGACCTTCCCGGACTGGATCGTCTCCCATAGGTTCTGCATGAACTCCTTCGGATGCAGGCCCGAATTGAGAATGCGGTGATCTTTCCCAAGTAGTTCTTCCGGCGAGTATCCGGAAATATCACAGAACCGGTCATTGATATAGGTAATAACCCCTTGGGGATCGGTCACGGCAACGATTGCTGCCTGATCCAGTGCGAACTTATAGTCTTCGAGGGTTTTGAATGACTTCTGCAGGTCAGACTGATAGCGGACGAGTTCGTGCTGGGACTGGTTGAGTTCTACTTCGGTGCGATTCCGGTCGGTCACGTCGATGCCGGAACAGTAGATGCCCCTGAGCGTTCCCCGCGCATCATATTGGCGGGTGTTGCGCCACAGGATGGTACGAATAGCACCATTTCGTACCTTGACGGGGTTCTCGAAACGCTCGACGAAAGTGGTGTCCGAGTTCGTGTTCAGGCTGTGGACCAAGGCTACCTGACCGCGGTGGGTGGGGGGGATAAAGTTCTCGAACCAGTTCTTTCCGACGATTTCATTTTCGGGGAGCCCCAGGAGTTCGCAGCCAGCCTGGTTGATAAGGGTAATCGTCCCGGAGTTATCCAGACCGACAAAAATTGAATCCGAGCCGTTGATGACGGTCTGGAGCTTTCCGATACCTTTGCCGACAGAAACGCTTCTGGAGCTATCCATCAGCAGGACCCAGAGGGTGATGGGCAGCGCATATAGTGCCGACACTGCAAGGAGCAGGAAACCAGAAGGCATTTCAGGCCAGAGCACCGATCGGGCAGCTGACATGGCAACGGCGGCCAGCGTTGCACATCCGATCAGGATGGAGACCGCATTTGGCTGAATTCTCTTCGACAACAGGTTGTCCAGTATAAGCACTGAAAGCGGGTGGTGATAATCGCTATTGTGGGGTGCTTAATAAATAGGCAATAACATACGCGTGGAATCTCAGGCCGGAGGTCATCCCCGGCCGTATTTATATTAATTCACGGATTAGGGTGTGACAGGGCTCACTCTGACGCAAAACTTTTCCCTTTTGTTGGTTGCCAATTTGAGCCCTGCTAATGATACTGAAGAGCTGTTAATTTCAGCGGTTGGCTCATCTGATTCAGCCGCGATGCCAGTCCAGTTTTTCGGAGGGGGAGTTCCCAGACCAACTATCTGCTGGTCTCGGGTTATCTTATGGTCATTATTAGCCCTTTTACCCGACTTTGGTGCGGGGTTTTATCCATTGTCCTGCTGTCTGCAATCACTAGTGCATGCGTGGGGAGCAACGACACCGCTGGAACGGTTCCCGTGGGGTTTCCCCCGGTCGCGAAGATCATTCAGCCCTCTGGCCCTGCCACGATAAGTCAGGGAGCACCTTTGGATTTCCGGGGTTACTGCGACGATCCGGAAGGACGACCCGGTGAATATGGGTGGGATTTCGGCGCGGCGTCCGGTGTGCCCCAGAGTTCGGAGCAGAACCCCGCCGGTGTTGTTTTCAATGTGCCGGGCATCTTTACCGTGAGCTTCGGCTGCACGGACGGCCAGGGCAATGCGAGTGTTTCGGCTGCAACCGTTGCGGTCACTGTGCTCGCTACACTGGTATCAGGACCGCTTGCACTGGTCGTGGACGAAGATATTCCTGGGACAGATGTGCTTCCCGGCTACAGCACCGACTCCCAGACGGCCGTATATGAAATTGTGGAGCGGCCACACCATGGTCAGGTCCAGCTCAATAACCTTCTGACTGGGGCATTCTCCTACCAGACAGCTAAAGACTACGACGGATCGAGTTTCGTTTATGGCGATCCGGATTACGCGGACTGCCGGTCCCTGCTGGTATTCCCGGAATCCGACTGTTTTACCTTTCGCCGCCGGGACGGGATCCGGTATTCCCCCGTTGCCACCGTCACGATCACAATCACCCCGGTAAATGACGCACCGGTGGTGCAGCCGCTGATCATCGGGACTTACGAAGATACGCCAGTATCCGGTTTCCTGCCGGGGTCTGACCCGGATGGCCCGGGTGCGGATTATCAGATCGTAGTGTATCCGCTCGCCGGTAATCTGGTGATAGATGATCCTGCCACAGGGGCGTTCACTTACACGCCGGAACCCGATGACGCAGGCACCCACACGTTCACATTCCTGCGGAGTGACACGATTGACGATTCGGCGGTCGCGACCGGTACGATCATCGTTGCTCCGGTAAATGATCTTCCCCAGACGGTCGACACGGGTGTCACAACCGATGAGGATGTCGCTGTCATGGGATACTTCAGCGGGTCTGATCCGGATGGTCCGGTAGCCCTGTATTCTGTCGTTACAGGCCCTTCCCAGGGCCGGGTGACGGTTACAAACGCGGTGGTGGGCGAATTCACCTATACGCCAAACCGGGACGTCAATGGTGCCGATGCATTCACGTACCGCCGTATGGATGGCATCGGTGTTTCCAACATTTCAACGGTTACAGTGACAATTAACCCGGTTAACGATACGCCGGTTGCCCGGCCAGATACCGGTACCGCCACTGAAGACGGCCCTTCAGTTGTGCTGCTGGGTGCAACGCTTACGGCCAATGACAGTGATATTGATGTGGGGGAGGTGCTCGGGGTTGTCTGCCCGCCTGTCGGCGGCTGTCCGTATGCCAGTGACCTGGGAGTACCGATTGACGTGGCCGGAGGCGATCTAACCTATGACCACACCGGGATGTTCCAGAACCTTAGGCAGGGCCAGACTCTCACCGATACCTTCATCTACTACATCACTGATACGGGTAGCGCAGAATCCAGCGCCACAGTCACGATAACAGTTACTGGCGTGAACGATCCACCAGTTGCTGCTGATGATGACATTGCCGTGACGGATGGAAGTGGTCTGCTGAACATTCCGGGTGCGGCTCTGCTGACAAACGACACAGACCCGGATGCGGGAGATACGGGGACGGTTGTCTCTGTGGATGCCAGCAGCGTCGCCGGTGCGGTTGTCGGTCTTGCAGGTGGCAATGTCGTATACAACCCGGGAGTGATCTTCCGGTATCTGGCCGCCGGAGACACAACTTCCGATACATTTACCTACACGATGGAAGATGGTTCGGGTGCCCAGTCAGTGGCGACGGTCATGGTCACGGTTACAGGAGTGAACAATGCCCCGTCGGCCGCCAACGACTCGGCCACCGTGGCTGAAAAAGCACCAACCCTTATCAATGCTGCCAACCTGCTGGCTAACGACACGGACATAGATGTGGGTGACACCTTGCGGGTGCAATCGACACCCGCTCTCAGCCAGAAGGGCGCATCGCTCTCGGTCAATGGCGTGACGGGAGATGTGACTTATAACCCGGGACTCCGGTTTATCGCGCTCCGGGCAGTGGATACAGCCACCGACTCGTTCACCTACCGGGTCCGAGACAGCCTGAATGCAGAAGCCACCGCGACCGTTACAGTAACCATTCAGGGTGAGAACGACCCGCCGGTAGCGTCAGCGGATGTGGCCAGTGCTATCGAGAAAGGGCCGGCAATCCAGATTCCTGTGCTGACGAACGATTTCGACCCTGACAATAGTGACACGCGGATGCTGGCCTCCGTGGATGCTCTGAGTGCCCAGGGGGCGGCGGTTTCAATTTCCGGGAATTTCGCCGTGTATGACCACGCCGGACTGTTCCATTCCCTGCGGGCGGGAGCAACAGCGACTGATACGTTCAGCTACACGATGCAGGATTCCGGCGGGCTTCAGTCATCGGCACTGGTAACGGTGACGGTAACCGGCGTGAACGATGCGCCGATAGCTGCCGACGACAGCCCGATCCTCGCGGCCAATGCAGGTTTCCCGCTCATCGATGTGCTTGCCAATGATACGGATATCGACATCGGCGACTCAAAGGCTGTGCTTTCAGTTATCCCGCAAAGTACCCTGAATATACCGCTCAGCATTTCAAGCAACCGGGTCCGTTACGGAATTGGCACGGCGTTTGACGCCCTGGCGGCAGGGGATACCGCCAACGATACCTTCACATACATCATGAGGGATGCCGCCGGTCTGACGTCGGGCGCAACAGTGTTTGTGACCGTGACCGGCGTGAACAATCCGCCGGTTGCTGTTCCTGACCTTGCCAGTGCGGTTGATGGCGGGGGAGTGGTAACCATCAATGTGTTTGCCAATGATACGGATGTTGATATCCCGGATACCAAGACGTTGCTGTCGGTGACATCGCCCTCGGCTGCCGGCGCCACCGT
>CAZSFB010000046.1:11316-12145 GCA_964606035.1 uncultured bacterium
GGTGTTCCAGTATCTCCGGGCGGGACAGACCGCATCCGATACGTTCTTCTACACAATGGAAGACAGCCAGGGTGCCCAGTCGACAGCCAAAGTGACGGTCATCGTGACAGGGATCAATAATCCACCGGTTGCCCAGGATGATTTGGCGACCGCCACCGAAAATGGCAATGCGATCACGGTCAGTGTTTTGGCCAATGACTCGGATTCCGACAGCGGTGACTCGATCCTCCTGACGGGTGTGACCAGTACCCTGGCGGCACCGGGCGTTTCCGACCAGGGCGTTACAATCACGATCGTGAACCAGCGTGTGGTGTATGCTCCGAACACCTCGCCTGCCTTCGAAAGCCTCGCACCGGGAGACACGGCGGCGGATGCGTTCCTCTACACGATCCGGGATATTGCCGGTTCCACCGATCAGGGGACCGTTAACGTCACCGTGCAGGGACAGAACGATCCTCCGGTGGCGATTGCCGACGATTTTACGGCGGTTCCCGTTTTTGAAGACGGCACTTTCGTGGATTTTGACGTGATCGCTAACGATCTGGATGTCGACAATGGTGACTCGGCATCACTGCTGTCTGTCCCTGCATTCAGCCAGAGAGGCGCCTCGCTTAGCAACCAGGTGGGCCTGGTCAGGTATGACCCGGCAACCCAGTTCCAGTATCTGGCCGAGGGGGTGACGGAACTTGACCAGTTTACGTATATCGCTACCGACACGCACGGTGGAACAGCGATTGGAAGTGCGTTTGTCCAGGTAACCGGTGTAAATGATGCGCCAGTGGCGCTTGCTGATTTCGCAACCGCGAAAGACGGGTGCAGCCAGATCATC
>CAZSFB010000047.1:0-12031 GCA_964606035.1 uncultured bacterium
CCTGAACAGGAGGGATACTCCCCTAGCGTTCTCGGGTTCACGGTTCAGGGTATTTGCAGTCATTTCAGGTTCTCAGGCGGCCAGGCGGAACCGGCGGAAGCTGCTGTCAGCAATCACTTCACCCCGCATGACCATTGGCTCCAGATGCTTGCGGACGTGTTTTTTCTCGAAATGTATAAGGTGCTCCATCACGGACAGCGTCTTTAGCCGGTAGACAACTTCCAGACGGCAGAGTTCGTCAATGGATTTTTCTCCTGACGAAAGCGCCTCTCTGAGGAGGTTGTCCCTTCTGGCAAAGTGAGTCTCGAAAGCATTGAGCTTCTCAAGAAACTGGTCGCGCTTGAGGATTTCCTCACCGTGGGAGCTAAAATAATAATCGCATTTGAAATCCCGGGTCCGCCGGATAGATGCCTTGAACTGTTCGATATCACTCGCGTCATTGCCGTACCAGGGGCCGAAGCTCGTTAGGTCGATGTCGGTGATGAAAAGGAGCGATATCTCTGGGAAAAACAGTCCGGCATGTCCCGGTGTATGACCGGGCAGGGTCATGACCTTGCCGGTGCAGCCCCCAAATTCCAGCAGTTCACCATCACCCACGCGGCGTGCCACCGGCCTTGGGCCGATCCGGAAAAAAGCCCTCAGGCCACGTATCTGGTTCTGAAGCTGGGGATCTCCTCCCCGGTCGACACGGCTCACAAACTCCTCCATGCTTTCGATGGCCGCCGCATCCTCGCTGGATGCCCAGACTTCGGTCTCCTGCGGATAAACATGTTCGGCCGCACGGTGATCCGCATGGTAGTGGGTGTAAAAAATGACGGGATTTTCGGCGGCGATTTCCGTATGTCGCTTCTCCTGAGCAGCAGGATCGACCACGATTTTCCGGGGGCCGTTCAGGACCAGGGAGTTGGCCCTGAGGAGCTGACCCTTTACAGCATTACCGAACAGGATTTCCAGGTCGCCTATCCGGTAACCGTTATCTATAGGATGGATCTCCGCCGGCATAATGGGAGTCCTCGGTGCGGCTGCTTCAGCTCCGGCAGGATGCCGGATACAATGCGGCGCGTCAGAAGGGTAGCTGATTTGGGGCTGGCACGGGAAATCCCGTGTTTTTATCATGGGCAGGGACCTCGGAGGTTTCCTGGCCATGACAGAACGTTTTACCGGAATGGCCGACTACGCCTTCAACCTTTCGGAATCGCTGCTTGCTGAAATCCGCAAGCTTGGCGGCGATGGAAAGTTCATGCGCCGCACATTGCCTTCACGGCTGATGATCGCGGGTCTTAGGTTTGACTGGCCGGGTGGGACACCATTCGTCTTTTCCAGCCTGCCGGATGGAATCCGGATTTGGCCCGGAACAGGTTTTGATACCGAGGGATTCGCTCCGGTTCTAGTCATCGGACCGGAGCACATATCCGTGCCCGTCACGGAGCAGGTTGAACGGGTCCTTCTTGCGGTCAGGGCTTCGAGCTCTCGTAGTCCACAATAATCCGGAGCAGGGCGGCATCGGGACGCTGCTTGAGCAAACGGCCATTTACAATCACCGTAGGGGTTCCTTGAACCCCCACCTCGACGCCTTTGTCCAGATCGGCGGAGATGATCTGCTTCACCGAGTCGCTCTTCAGGCAGGACTCGAACTCCCTGGTATCGAGCCCCTTTTCCTTTGCGAGCCGGGAGATCGATTCGGGGTTGAGGCCCGGCCCCTGCATCGCAAACATCGCATGATAAAAATCCCAAAGTTTCCCCTGGCGGCTGGCACAGACAGAAGCAGCGGCCGCATCGCAGGCATGTTTGTGGCCCCGTCCCTTCGGGATACGGCTGTTGCAGTCGCTGTCCAGAGGGAAATTCCGGTAACAGACGCGCACCTTGTCGCTATGGGTCTCAAGCAACGAGTTCAGCGCCGGGACAAACGCCTTGCAGGCAGGGCACTGGAAATCCGCAAACTCGATGAGAGTTACCTTGGCCTGGGGATTACCTTTGGGTTCCAGCGGGCCGCAGTCGATGTTGATCTGCGGCATGGCGTCCATGAACTTGCCGACTATTTTCATGGCTTCTTCGCGGGAAGGTTCCTTGGCGGCCTTCTCCGGCGGAGGAGTGACAGTGGTATCCTTCTGGTTGATGGCTTCCAGATGTCCCTTGCTGGTACTGATACCGGCAACCGCCGCCAGTACGGCGGCAGTAACGGCCGCCGAGACACCCAACGGTTTGGCCGCAAAGAACCGGGCAAATTCGTCACCGAGGGCTTCTCCGGATGTATCAGTGCCAACTGCCTTGTAGCCAGTGAAGGCGAGCACGAACGAACAAACATAAAGAAGTGTGCAGGCGGGGCAGACGGTCTTCAGGACGACGTAGGAGATAAAGGCCATCACAAGGCTTACGACCGTCGTGAATGCGCCACCGAGGAGCAGAAGTCTTGGAAACGCCTTCCGGCCATCAAGAAGTCCAATGATCGCAAGGGCTGCAATCAGGCCGTAGGTGACGGCGGAAAAGTTGGAGATCGGAATCCCGAACAGCTCCGAGTATCGTGACTCGATGGTGATCTGGCAGTTGGCCACATCGCTGATGGTGCACAGCGAACTCTGGATCTCTTTGGTGTGGCGCAGCTTGTGAAGATTGGTCAGGTACAGCGAATCGGCTACCGCCAGAAGCGATGCTGCCAGTGAAGCTGGGTAGATCCATTTGGGCGTGGAAACGGCGTTGTCAGACATGTTCGGGATCCTCTCAGGTAACGGGGAGCGTAGCCGAAGCCTGCCACCGGGCAAACGGAAAAGTTGCGTCGCCTGGCACTCGTTTAATGCACCGGTCCGGAAAGGAAGGTTTCCGGGTCGATTGCGGTGGGAGCCGGGTGGAGTTTTTCCCGGCGATATTCTGCCAGAATCTCCTGAAGGGCGACAGGTTCATCCCGGTCCAGAATGCCAAGGGTGCAGCCAAGAAACCCCAGGATTTTCTCGATGGTCCAGCCACGGGTCAGCAGGTCGGGCAGGGTGAGATCACGTTCCCTTTTGGCAAATTTCCTTCCGCCCGGTCCGGTTACAAGCGGGACATGAAGATGATCTGGCGGTTCCCATCCGAGTGCCTGGTAAAGGGCGATCTGCCGGGGTGTGGAGTCAAGCAGGTCAGCCCCCCGGACAACAATCGTGACCCCAGTCAGGTGGTCATCCACGACAACGGCAAGCTGGTAACTGGCGACACCATCCTTGCGGAATACGACGAAATCCCCGGTGTGCTCGTGAATATTTTCATTCCATTCACCCATGAGCAGGTCATGGAAACCTATGGAGAGCCCTTCTGTCCGAAACCGCCAGGCACAGGGTTCGCCGGCGGCGATTCTGCGCTCAACCTGCGCAGCGGACAGGCGTGAGCAGGTTCCCGTATACCTCGGGCCTTCTTCCCCCGGGGCCGGTGCCCCTGCCGCCTGCTCAATGTCTTTCCGGCTGCAAAAGCAGGGATAAACCCGGCCCAGGGATTTGAGTCTTTGAAGGGTTTCCAGATGAAATTTTCCACGTTCACTTTGCCGGCAGGGTTCGCCATCCCAGTCCAGACCCAGACGGCGGTAGTCTTCAGAAATCCCCGTGATGAACTCCGGACGCGAGCGTGCGGGATCAAGGTCTTCAACCCTGAGCAGGATGCGGCCACCTGCCGCCCGGGCGTCCAGCCAGGCGGCAAGGGCGGTCCTCAGATTGCCTATATGCTGCCGGGCGGTTGGCGACGGCGCGAACCGGCCGGTATATGGGCGAACGGTCTGCAAGCGCCGGTTCAGGCTGCCCTGGCAAGGACGGCATCCACCATTTGGGTGGTGGTGGCAGACCCGCCCATGTCGGCCGTAGTTTTTCTGCCTTCGGCCGCCACATCTTCAATGGCCGCCTCCAGCTTTGCCGCAATTTTCCGTTCGTTAATATGTTCAAGCAGCATAACGGCCGTTCTCAGTATACCGATGGGGTTGGCCCAGTCCTCGCCGTCCCGGTGTGGCCTGGCGCCGTGGAACAGCTCGAACACCGCCATTCCAGAATCCCCATAGCTTGCGCTTGCCACGGTACCCGGTCCGCCTACGAGCCCCGCTCCCAGGTCCGAGAGCAGGTCACCGTAAAGATTCGTTGTCAGGATCAGGTCGTATTTTTGTGGCCGCTGGACCATCTGTAGCGAGGCGTTGTCCACAATGAAGTCGCTGAACCGGATAAATGGAGAGTCCCCGGCAACCGTCCGGGCGGTCTCCAAAAAAAGGCCGTCGGACTTTTTCATGATATTCGCCTTGTGGACGCAAGTTACTGACTGGCGGCCGTACCGCTTGGCATAGTCAAAGGCGAAACGGCTGATCCGTTCGCAGGCCGTTCGGGTGGCGAGTTTGATGGTCATCACCACTCCCTGCGCGGCCTTGTGCTCGATGCCGGCATAGATATCCTCGGTGTTTTCCCGGATAATCACCGCGTCGATTCCCTTGAAGGCTTCGCGGACTCCGGGGAGGCTTTTGAGCGGCCGCACATTCGCATAGAGATTCAGGGTTTTACGAAGCTGAACATTCGGGGAGACGTAATTCACGCCGACGGCTGACTCGACCGGACCTTTCAGGCAGACCCTGTTTCTCCGGATCGACTCAACGGTTTCCGGCGGCACCGGGTTTCTGGTCCGGTCGAAGGCGGGCCGTCCCATCTCGTGAACCTCCCACTGGGTACCAGGAAGCAGGGTGTCAATGACACGGCGGCCCTGGGCGGTGAGTTCCGGTCCGAGGCCTTCGCCGGGAATCAGGGTGAAGGTGTATGCCATGGCTTCTTTTTACCATATGGGGCTTTCCGGCGGAACTGGCGGCCGGATCGAAGAAATGGCGCAGGCCGTTTCCGGCCTGCGCCCCGAGAGAAAGAGAAAAAAGGAGTATCGGAACATCCCCGGATGGTCTGGACCGATGCTGCAACCGGTCCAACCCCTCCGGAGAACTTTGAACACACATCCGCTGGCGTTGCGGGTCACTCCGGGTCCGGGAACCTCTGCGCGGTCAGCCGAAGATCACGATGTAGACGACGGCTCCAATCAGGAGCGCAAAGAACACCTTTGCCGACAGCGGGGCCTTCTTGGCCTGGGCGATCACAGAGTTTTCGAACACGGGTTCCTTCTCCCTTTCGTCTCCCGGGACACCGGGGTGCCTGTCCGGAAACCTTTTGGGGGCTCCAGGCAGTGGGACACGCAAGGAAAGACGCCGATTACAGTGATACAAAAACCGTGCCTTCCCTAGGCTGTTTATAATTCATCCTCAGGCCCCTGAAAACCGGTTTTTGACATCAGGGTCTTTCGGGGTGTCAACAATGGGCGACACCGGCCCGGCAATTGTGTCTGCTTTCGACCAGCCAGAAAAGGAACGGGCCCCATCAAGGGGCCCGCTCCGGCTGTCAACCAGTCAATGAAGGTCAGTTGGCAACGGCGAGGGCATCAGCCATCTGCGGCAATACCATAACGAACGTTGTGTCGCCCGTTTCCGGGTCAATTTCAACCAGAACGTTTCCTTCGTAGTAGGAGCCTACGATCGCCAGAAGGCGACCATTGTAATTTACCATGGCTTTCGCATAGGTATACGCCATATCCAGTCCCGTTTCGGTTTCGATTTCGTCTGTTGGATCCTCGATTTCGATGTCACCATCCGTAATGGCACCGTCTTCGAGGTCAATGGTGGCAAGTGTCGTTGTATCATTGATCTCTTCGTCATAAATAAAGTGAACGGTTCCATCCAGTTCCGCGATGGCACCACCGTAGATGTCAGTAAACTCTGTTTCGACAGCGGTGACCGTTCCGTCGAAGTCGATCTTCATGAAGCAGGTCGTGTCAGATGCTGCGCCATACAGGGCGCCATCCATCGCAACGAAGTCTGCGACACCATCGAAACAGGCATCTTCATCATCGAGGTCGACCTGGGTGGCTTCACCCGTCTGGGGGTCAATCTGCAGGAAGGTATCCTCGTTTTCGCTATTCTGGGTATAGGAGGTAACGGAAGCATACAGCATTCCGTCAGGTCCCATTGCGAGGGCGGTGACAGGGTAGGTAAATCCTGACGCATCTACAATCGGCCCAACGATATCAATCGTTCCCGTGTCGGGATCGAGTGAGTAAAGAAAACCGCCAGTCGCGTACGACCCATCGGCGGCATAAAGCTTTACCCCACTCCCGCCGCTGCTCCCGCAGGCGGTAATGGCAGCCAGTAAGAATGCGGCAGCGGTTGATGCAAGTTTCCGGTAGATCGACATGATGTTCACTCCCTTTATGACAAAATAACAGGTCACAAACCCGTAAAAATCCGTATTTAAGCCACATATAAGCCAGATCGTTAAAAAAGGAAAATGATTTTAATCATTCGGTCAGCCTGATATCGAAGCCGGTTTCGCCATCCCGGACGGATGAAGCCTCAACATGAAGGTGATCCACCCGGGCCATTGGCGGGCCGTCCTTGAGCCAGGCAGCCATCTGGCGGCATTTTTCAGGATCGCCCTGGTATTCCCCCTCCACACGGCCATCACGGAGGTTGCGGACCCAGCCCGTCAGTCCCAGCCTTTCAGCCTCATCCCGGCAGGTGTACCTGAATGCCACCCCCTGCACACGTCCTGATACGGTAAACCGGTACCGTTCGGTATCCATTTGCGATTTTGCCCTGATTCCGGGCTATTCCCGGCCCTTTCCGGTCGTGCCAACGAGCGCCTCGAAGGCTGCCTCGTCGAGAACCGGAACTCCCAGCTCCTGGGCCTTTGTCAGCTTGGAGCCCGCCTCAACGCCAGCGACCACATAGCTGGTTTTTTTCGATACCGATCCGGAAACCTTGCCACCCCTTGCGGCAATGGCCTGTGCGGCATCATCCCTCGTCCAGCGGGACAGAGTACCGGTCAGCACGAAGGTCTTTCCTTTGAGGGTGTCGCCCTGTGTCTCTGGCGGTTTCGGCATAACACCATGACTGAGCAGGGCTTCCACAGTCTGACGATTGGCCGGGTTGTGAAAGAAGCTATGAAGTGAACCAGCCACCTCGGGGCCCACGTCCTGAACCTGGAGAAAATCCTCCCTGCCGGTGTGCATGATTCTGTGAATATCGCCGAAATGCCTGGCGAGGGCGTCAGCGGTGGCCTCGCCCACGTGCCGGATGCCCAGTGCATTGATGAACCGGGCCAGTGGCGGGTGCTTGGAGCCACGGATCGCCTGTATCAGGTTTTCCGCCGATTTGTCACCCATCCGTTCGAGGCCGGCAATCTGTTCCTTCGTGAGGGAGTAAAGATCGGCGAGGCCTTTTACGAGCCCCGTGGAGACCATCTGCTCAAGGGTTTTTTCGCCAATTCCCTCGACATCCATCGCCTTGCGGGAGACAAAATGGCGGAGTCTGCCCAGGAACTGTGCGGGACACTGGAGGTTCAGGCACCGCCAGGCGACTTCCCCCTCAGGTCGTGAAACGGGTGCTCCGCAGGACGGACATTTACTGGGGAAAACAAACGGACGGGCATGCCCGGGCCGTTTCGAGAGGACCGGCCCGACCACCTCCGGGATCACATCCCCGGCCCGCTGGATAATCACCGTGTCGCCGATCAGCACATCCTTTCGCAGGATCTCGTCCTCGTTGTGCAGCGTGGCGTTCTGCACGGTAACGCCCGCCACCTTCACCGGTTTCAGTTTCGCTACTGGTGTGAGGGTTCCCTGCCGGCCCACCTGAATCTCGATGTCGAGAAGCTCGGTTTCTTCCTGCCGGGGCGGGAACTTGAAAGCTACAGCCCAACGGGGATCACGGGTCTTGGACCCAAGAATTTTCTGTTGCTCCAGTGGATCGACCTTGATCACCGTTCCGTCAATCTCGAAGTCGAGGAAATCCCGTTTCTCGCCCATTTCCTCATAAAACCGGATTACCGCATCTGGACCTTTTGCCCGCTGGATCTCCCGGCTCACCTGGAAGCCCAGCTCCCGCATCCATTCCAATGAGTCCCAGTGGTTTCTGAAATCTGGTCCTCCGTCGACCTCTCCCAGGGCATAACAGTAAATATCGAGCTGTCTGCGGGCGGTGACCTTAGGGTCCAGCTGGCGGAGGGAGCCTGCGGCGGCATTGCGGGGGTTGGCAAAAATCTTCTCTCCGGCCTCATCCTGGGCCTCATTCAGCGCCCGGAAGGCGGCCTTTGTCATGAGAACTTCGCCTCGAACCTCAACGCGGCGGGGAAGATGCGAACCCCTGAGCCGCAGCGGAAGCGACCGGATGGTCCGGAGATTTGCCGTAACATCCTCACCGGTAGTGCCATCACCACGGGTGGAGCCAAGCACAAAAATCCCGTCCTCATAAGCCAGTTCCACCGCCAGTCCGTCGAATTTGGGCTCACAAACGTAATGGACCTCCGCGTGAAGCGCGCCGACCGCTCCCAGGGCCTTGGCGGTCCGGCGGTCGAACTCCCGGAACTCCTCCACGTTCATGACGTTTTCCAGTGAGAGCATCGGGTTTTTCCGGGTGACTTTCGCCAGTTCCGAGGCGGGCTCATGGCCGACTCTCTGTGTCGGAGAGTCGGGAGTTCTCAGCTCCGGGTGTTCCTTTTCTATCTCCTGAAGTTCGCGGAGAAACCGGTCGTATTCGGAGTCCGGCAGGGAGGGATCATCCAGTACGTAATACCGGTAGTTGGCGTCGTGCAGGATCTCCCGCAGTTCCTGGGCGCGTGCAGCAGGTGAGCTCATTATTCGGAATCCGGGGGCAGTCCGGGTTGAGGCGATGCTGCCGGGAGGAGTGGCTGACCACCCACAGTCGCAAATAGCGGCGAGCGGCGGAACTTCACAACGAGTTGACGCATGGCAAGGCAGAGTGCCTCGGAGGTGGACTCACCGCTGTCGCGGATAGCGGTTTTCAAAGGGCGATTCTCAGGGTTGAAAACGACTCCCGTCGTCCGGATATCCCCGAGCGGCTTGCCTCCGCGGAACAGGCTGAGTTGGACCGACATCTGGACGAAACGGTACTGCAGTTCAAGATAATCATCATGGGCCGAAAGCACCGGAAGCTGGCGCCTGGGGACAGGCACCGCCTCAAACCTGAGCCTGCCGGAGATCTCTGCTGGCCCTGCCGAATGACCTTCCGGAACGGGGACGACGACATCAAATACATCGGTGAGTGGAGTCAGGGTCTGCGATGCGAGCCGGGCTGCCTCACTTTCCAGGGCGGTGACGGCAGCCTGTGAAATATCTACTTCCGGTATTCCTCCGGCCCGGGCCATGGCGATCCGCGATGCAGTGTAAGGATCCTGCTCAACGAAGAGCATCAGTTCAGCCGGCACCCGGACAGCTGGACGGGAGAGCGAGCACCGGTCGAGCATTTCCACGCTGGGGTCGGCGGGCAACAGGCTGGCGTAGCCCTCCGAGAATCCCGGAGCGGCGCACCCCCCTGCCACCAGCAATAATGCAGGCAGCAGCATGCCAGAAAACCGTATGGCCAGAGAAAGAAACCTCACCGTCCAGCCTCCCGAAGCTTCATGCCGGCAACACCCACCGGGGTTCCAGAGGGGGTCCAGAGGGCCCATGTCAATTCGACGTTCGGCGAGAGTTTATCCTCGTAAAACAGCACTCCAGAAGTACCAGAACCGGGCTCGATCCGGGCGGCTGCGAGACCCTTCTGCTGAAAATCCCGGATCCGCTCCAGATTGTCCGCTCCCTGCCACGACTCTTCCAGCCGGTCGAAAGGGTACCAAACGAGAAGCACCACAAGCCGGATGATGCCGAACCCGAACGGAGGCGATGTTTTGTGGTGGCCTGAACTCAGCATGGCTGCCCGGAGCGGCGAAAGTGGCCTGGTGTCAGTAAGGGACGATGCAAGTGCAAAATCCCAGGGTTCCATGTCCAGTGGATCGGGGCCGCTGTTAACAATGTCGACATGGACGGCGAGAAGTTTTCCGCTTTCACCACTGTCCCATTCGTCATCCCCGAGCAGACGTGCCGACACTCGGACGCCTGAGGCGGATATGCTGCTGACGGGGGCGTCGGCCATGGGCCGGAAGGTCTGGTAGCCGCAGCCGGTCACCCCGGCGGTAACGAACATCGCCGATATGAAAATCCTGAACTTCACCGGGTTATCGTTGCCGAACCCCCGTGCCTGACGCAACTATAGGGACGGAACCCAGTGATGGACACCGACATATCTGCCGGACTGAATCCTGCTGCCCCGGCTTCGGCCAGGACAGACTGGATTGTCACGCTGGTATGGGTGGTACCGTTTCTCATACTGCTGCCGATGGCATGGGGACGTACCGGGGATGTGGTGGTCGATTCCTTTCACGACCTGACGGTGGCAATGCGGTTGCAGCAAGGTGAAATCCTTTACCGGGATATTGCCTATCTCTACGGTCCCGTGGGGGCCTTCGCAGTCTGGCTGTGGAGCGCGATCGCGGGGTTTGCTGCCGGTAGCTATCTGCTCCTATGCGCGGTTATGGCACTCTTAGAACTGCATCTGGCCGATCGTCTGGCCCGGCCATTTCTGGCTCCTGTAGGGCGGATGTTTCTGCTGCTCGGAATTCTGGGAACCTTTACTTTTCACAGTGAACTCTTCGGCCGGCTGATGCCGTATTCGCTGTCGGCGTTTCTGGCAGAACTTCTCTTCCTGTTTTTCCTGGAACGGCTGGTGGCCTCACGGCGGGCTGGAACGGGGCATGGAGCACCACTTGCCGCCGGGCTTGCTGCCGGAATCCTTCTTCATACCAAACTTGAGTTTGGGCTGGTCGCATCCGGAGCAATGGTCCTGGATTTTCTTGTCGAGAGAATGGTGCCGCCCGGGGACCGTCTGCTGCGCCACCGGACCAATATGTGGAGCGGATGGCTGATGGGGATTGCTGGCGGATTCCTGCTGGTTCATGCCCTCGGCAGCGATGTCCATTCTTACGTATCGAATATCAATCCGTTTCCGTTTCTGACCAGCGCGGCAGGGCGGAGCCTGGCGGTGTTCGCTGGCGGCATTACATCCGGTTCCCGGATGCTGGATGTCGCAGCCTTCGCGGTCCTGACTGCCTCCGTGATGCTGGTGCCTGCCGGCGTTCTGTGGTGTCTCGTGCAGAGGTCGGTGCGGACGGTGGTGCTGTTGCTTGGCGCGGTTGTGATCGTGACGGTCTGGAGGTCCCGGCTTCCAGTGGTGCTCGGCTACACGGTGCTCACGGGAGCTACTGTATTCCTGCTGCTCGCGGTGGCTGCACTGGTTCCGGATGTCCGGAAAAATGCGGCGTCCCGGACCAGACTGCTTGTGGTGTTGCCGGCAGCCGCATTGCTCGCACGTTCGCCCGCTGCCCTGGCTCCTGGACTGTTTGGGTCGTTTTATCTGTTACCGGCGCTCGTTATTGGGGTGATGGTGTCGGGCGAATGGGGCCGGTGGCTCGGTTTTTTCTGGCCGAGACGGTCTGCCCAGGCGGTCGCCGCCGGGTTCTGCCTGTATGCTGCATGGGGGTTCGGTGAAAACCTGTCAAGGTTCAAAGTGAAAACGTACGCCGTTGCTCCGGGACTGCTGCCGTTCATGACGGATGGGAACCGGGCTCGTGTGATTGGAGGCGCCATTGATTATCTTGCTCGGCGTGTGAAGCCGGGCGATATGCTGGCGGTTGTGCCCCAGGAACCAGTTTTTTATTTCGCCCTTCAGGCGATGCCAGTTTTTCCTGATCATAATTTTATCGCTCACGTGGTACGGGGAGAGCCAATGCAGGAACTGGCGGACAGGCTGAAAGCTGTTGGGCCACGGTATGCGGTTGTCAGCAACCGCCCATATCGCGAGGGGGGACTTGGTGAATTTGGCAAATCATATGCTTTCGAGATTCAGGCAGTGCTGGACAGTCATTACCATCTGGCAGCGGTTTTCGGCCGGGAAAAGCTTCCAGCGGGTGCAGTGGTAACCGGGGCGCTTGGAGATCCCTACTATTCAGTCCGAATATACGAACGGAATCCCGATTAGTCAGTCGTTCTGAATACCAAATTCGTCAAGTAGCCGGGAGAGTTTCTCGATATTGACGAACTCGATGGGAGAGCCTTCGACGATCTTGTGGACGTCGGCGGTGAAATAATCGGCCGTGACGAAAACACC
>CAZSFB010000048.1:0-11142 GCA_964606035.1 uncultured bacterium
TCGGACACGCGGGGTTCATGGCCTGCGGCGCGTTTCTGGCGGCCGGTCTGCTGTCACAATTCAGTAATCATCCCGCTCTTCAGACAGTGTGGACGACGGCCGGTGGCATTGGGTCAGCCATGGTCTTTGCTCTCTTCCTGCTTGGCGGAGGATCACTGGCGGCCCTGGCAGGGCTCGCTGTCGGTATTCCCACACTCAGGCTGCGAGGGGATTATCTCGCCATTGCAACATTGGGATTTGGTGAAATCATCCGGGTAGCTGTCATCAATACTGAAGTTCTGGGAGGCGCGCGTGGGCTTTCAGTCCCAATCCGATATCTGATGGACGACCGGTTGTTTCCTGTCCTCTCCGTAACACTATTGAGCATCATTCTGCTGTACCGGCTCGTGCACTCAAACCGCGGTCTCGCTTACCTTTCCGTCAGGGAAGACGAAATCGCCGCAAGCAGCCTGGGTATCTCAACCTCGCGTGCCCGTATTGAGGCTTTCGTCATCGGAAGCTTTTTTGCCGGCGTGGGAGGTGTACTGATGACCTTCACCCAGACGCTTGTTCATCCGGATTCGTTCCAGTTTCTCCGCAGTATCGAAATTATTGTCATGGTCGTACTCGGCGGGATGGGATCATTCACCGGTTCAGTTCTCGCAGCAGTAACCCTCACGTTGATGCTGGAAGGGCTGCGAAGCACACCTCTGCGAGCTCCCGAGTGGCGTCTCATTATCTACTCCGTCCTTCTGATTCTCATGATGCTGTTCCGCCCACAGGGACTGCTTGGCAGGTGGGAGTTTACCGGGTTCCAGCGCACAAAAGGATCTGCGGAGGACTGTGCGTGACCATGCTTGAACTCCGTGGAGCGGGCGTAAGCTTCGGTGGCATACGTGCAGTTGCTGGTACCAATATCGTCGTTGAGCAGGATGCCCTTTACGCCATTATCGGCCCTAACGGCGCGGGAAAGACCACTATATTCAACCTGATCACCGGTATTTACGAGCCAACAGAAGGCGATGTGGTCTTTGATGGAAACAACCTGAAGGGTATCCCTCCTGACGCCCGCGCCCGCCGGGGAATCGCCCGGACGTTCCAGAACATCCGGCTGTTTCGGGAACTGTCTGTCCTAGACAATGTCCGGGCATCTTATGTTCCGGTGCTGGGTTACGGCCTAGTGGGTGCAATCCGGAGAGGCGCTGCATGGTTTCATGAAGAACAGGAGTTCACTACCCGCGCCCTGGGGGTGCTTCAGGAAATGGGGCTACTGGAGTTCGCCCAGGCTCCGGCCGGCAGTCTCTCCTATGGGAATCAGCGAAGACTGGAACTGGCCCGTGCGTTAGCCACCGCACCGAGGCTCCTTCTGCTGGACGAACCTGCTGCCGGCATGAATCCTTCAGAGAAGGTGGCTCTCGCCCGGCTGATCACGGGCCTCCGCGAACGGCACCGACTGACGGTCCTGCTCATTGAGCATGACATGCGGTTCGTCATGGGGATTTCCGAAAAGATCTTCGTGATGGATCATGGCGTGAATATTGCTGAAGGCTCACCTGAGCAGATCCGGAAGGATCCGAAGGTAATCGAAGCCTATCTCGGTCCCGACCTTTCCGCGTCCGAGATGGCGACTGCAGAGGCAGAGCTTGTTTCCGGAGAACCGGTATGAGCCTGCTGGAGGTAAACGATCTTCAGGTTGCTTACGGTTCAATCCGTGCCCTTCATGGAGTTTCCTTTTCAGTCGAGGCTGGTTCCATTGTCACCCTGATCGGAGCCAACGGCGCGGGAAAATCGACCCTGATGAATGGAATTGCTGGACTCGTCCGGCCGCAGCGCGGCTCAGTCCGCCTCGACGGAAGAGAAATTGCGGGTGTAAAGACCAACCTTCTTATCGAACAGGGGCTTGCGCTGGTTCCTGAGGGCAGAGCCATTTTTTCCAACCTGACCGTTCGTGAAAACCTTCTGCTTGGCGCCTATCTCCGGAAAGATAGTACAAACGACGATCTGGATCGTCTTTTATCTGTATTCCCGATCCTGCGGGAACGGTTTAACCAGCGGGCAGGGACACTTTCCGGCGGGGAACAGCAGATGCTCGCTATCGCGCGGGCCCTCATGTCGAAACCCCGCCTGTTGCTGCTGGATGAACCCTCCCTGGGTCTGGCTCCGCTGATCGTAAAAACGATCTTTGAAATCATCCGGGACATCAACCGGGCAGGCGTCACTGTGCTGCTGGTTGAGCAGAATGCCCGGATGGCACTGGCATCTGCTGACCATGCCCACGTACTCGAAACTGGAAAAATCGTCCTTTCCGGCCCAAGCCGGGAGCTCGCCGGAGATGAAAAGGTGAAGGCTGCATACCTAGGAGACTAATGCAGCTGAGGCAGGAAGACGTCCTGTTTTGCATCGAACCAGCCAAGTTATCAGGATACTGCCTTCTGGAGGTGAATTGAACAATGCCTGACACCAATGCACTCGATTTTTATGATCTGGATGAATTGCTGACCGAAGAAGAGCGCATGACCCGCGACACGGTCCGGGCCTGGGTGAAAAACCGCTTCATGCCTACAGTGCGTGAAAGCTGGCACAAAGGCACTTTCCCGACCCAGCTGGTTCCGGAACTCGGGGAGCTGGGGATATTTGGCGCCTCCATCAAGGGATATGGATGTCCGGGCATGAGCGAAGTTGCCTACGGGCTCATCATGCAGGAAATCGAGCGCGGCGACTCCGGCCTCCGTTCCTTCGCCTCTGTCCAGAGCGGACTTTCCATGACTGCCATTAACAAGTTTGGCAGTGAGGAACAGAAGCAGAAATTTCTCCCCGAAATGCGGAAAGCAAAACTGCTGTTCTGCTTCGGACTGACTGAGCCTGATTTCGGATCCAACCCCGGCGGCATGAAGACCAGCGCCAGAACCGACGGTGACAGCTATGTCCTGAATGGCGCCAAGATGTGGATCACGAATGGCACCATCGCCAAATATGCGATCGTCTGGGCCAAGCTGGATGGCAATGACTCCAAGGACATCCGGGGCTTTATAGTCCCCACTGATTCAAAGGGGTTCAAGGCACCGGAAATGCACGGAAAACTGTCCATGCGGGTGTCCATTACCAGCGAACTCGTCCTTGAGGACGTCCGAATCCCCAAGTCGAACCTGCTGCCGAAATCTAATGGGCTTGGTTCGCCGCTGTCGTGTCTCAATCATGCCCGCTACGGCATCGCCTGGGGTGCGATAGGTTCTGCACAGGCCTGTTACCTGGAGGCACTGGATTACGCGAAAAGCCGGGTCCAGTTCTCCCGGCCGATTGCCGGTTACCAGCTGGTCCAGAACAAGTTTGCCCACATGGTTACCGAGATCACAAAGGCACAGCTCGTTGCCTGGCGGCTCGGACGGCTCTTCGACGCCGGGCGGCAGACGCCCCAGATGATCTCACTCGCAAAGCGCAACAATGTCGCTATTGCGCTCGATATTGCCCGGATGGCGCGCGACATGCTCGGAGCCAACGGGATTACCGACGAATACTGCGTCATGCGCCACATGTGCAATCTGGAAACGGTCAAAACCTATGAAGGCACCCACGACATGCACACGCTGATCCTGGGCCAGGCGGCAACCGGTATGGCGGCATTTGACGGCTGACAGCCCCAAGTTGGCATTCCCCTGGCTGACAGCTAATAACGGTTCGTTCCAGGGGGTAAGCAGATATGCGCAAGCCTTTTGTCATGGCCGCGATCCTTTCTTTTGTCGTTCCGTTGTCAGCGCTGGCTGGCTGGAACAGTGCCTTCAGCGATGGTTCCAGCCGGATTGAAGTAATTTCAGCCCAGAGAAAATCTCCAGAAATCGCTTCGAAGAGCACGGATTCAGCGGCAGTCTGGGCCTATTACGGAACAGCAGGGGAAGCAGACCACTGGAACCGCGAACTCAAGGAAGTATTTGCCTTGGCATTCGACAGTTCCCGTGTCGATCCATGTCATTATAAAAGTGACTGTGAGGGGCCTCCCAGCAAGTTTGAAAACGAGCGGTGGGTGATCCGTGTCCTTCTGAAAGACCTTAAGAACGAGCGCCGGGGTGGTTCCCAGTTCTATAATGTCGAGGGGACCTATGAGCTCTTTGATTACGGCAAGACAATCAAGACATGGGAGTTCGCCGAATCTCTCGAGGTGCGTGCCCCAGTGTTTGGCGGACTATCATCCAATGATCACAAGGCTGCACAAGGCCCCCTTGCCCACAATACAGCCATTGTCATGCTCGAATCCATCTGGCCAGAGGTGCTCAAGCGCGACCAGGGCAGTGCAGACACATCCACACTGCCAAAGGTATTCATTGCAAGCTTTGGCGGAGCTGCCAGCGTCGATAATGTCCGGAATGCGGTTCAGGACGCCTTCACACTCGCCGTAAGCGAATCAGGTACCCACACGGCGATCACGGAATCCGATGCCAAGGCCATGCTGAGTGCAGCAGCCCTGCAGCAGATGCTTGGCTGCGACAACGAAGGCTGCATGGCAAATATCGGACAGCTTGTTGGAGCCTCCCAGGTCATTTACGGATCCGTTGCCGTCGTCGGCAACGATTTGCAGCTTACTGTCAGCTATATTGATTCCCAGAGTGGCAGGGTCATGAAAAGAGGCCGCCGGACGCTTCCGAACAAGCTCGGTGTCATTCCCGGAGCCGCCAAATCCCTGTTCAAGGAGCTGGTTCGTTGAGCTATTTCCGGAATGCAGTTCTCTCGACCCTCCTTGCTGGCGGGCTTCTGCAGGCGTGCTCATATCCCCGTATCCCCAACCGGTATCGCTCTGACCTTACCGGACGTCTCGTCTATGCCGAGGGCAATGACGGGAAACTCGCGGCAGCTGTAAAAGTCAGCGTCCCTGATGTCCAGGATACCCCTGAAGGGCGCGTACATATTATTCTTTTTGAGAACGTCTCCAGAAGACCCGAATCATTTGAGTACCAGACACGTTGGTACAACCGGCTGGGACTGCTGGTCGGAGAACCCTCCGTCTGGAAACGGATCGACCTGTCCGCACAGGATCAAGTGAACATGGCTGTGGTCCAGCCAGTAGCTGATGATCTGACACAGCTTGAAGTAACCGTTAAACCGTTGGGAAAATGAACTGTTCCGGTATCAATAAAAACGGCGGGATACCCCGCCGTTTTTATTGATACCGGCTTTCGCCAAATTCACAAGCAACTGGATTCGTAAGTCCCCACCGGAGTGATCTCGACAAAACTGCTCGACGGCAGCATGTTGGTTCCCACTGTATAGGCGCGGACTTTCTGGTTCTCGGAAAGACTCACGTAGAGCTGGCAGAAGTCGATATCTGAGAATTCGGCCACGCCACCGCTGATAGGGGCGTCGGCAATATAGCCTGATCCGAAATCAGGCCGGCCGCCTGCAACCGTCGGCGCCTCGACCAGCACCACCTGCCCAGGACCTTGCGCGGTCACGGTCAGTGAACCCAGGAAGCCGTAGCCGATTTCGCCACTGGCAGATGTCGGACCGGGCGCCCGCTCGGAAAGGAATGAAACGCCTTTGGACAGGTCAGGACGGGAGCCACGTCCGCCATTCTGGCATACCCCGTTTGCCACTTCCGAACCGCCCAGCGCCCGAAGCGGCGTGATGCCACTCGCTGCGTCGATCTGGCTGTCATTGGCCGTTGTGATCCTGATTCCACCATCCTCATCCAGACCGTTAGAGAAGAAGTCGGCCCAGACGCAATACGACCGTGAAAGACCAAAACCAAAATCGGGCTGGATCACATTCGTTTCAAGGCCTCTCCCGCCGGAACGGTCAGGATCCGGCGCAGGGACATGAACGGTCCCAATAGTCGTGACAAAGGTCGCTCCCCCGAAGCTCACGGTGGTATTGGAAATATTCCCGTTCGGAGTCACAGAAAACCCGTCATCGTCATCATACCCGAATATCTTGCCGATGAACGCCATGAGCGGCGCTGGCGGCAACGTCTCTGACACGGGTTCGTCAGTTACACAGTCGAGATCGGGATCTATACCGAAGCCGGAATTGAACCCTCCCGTGAGATGACAGATATTCACCGACTTTACGTAATCGAGGGCACCAGCCATGTCCGGAACCTTCCCGCTGACATTTGTCGGATCAGCACTGACGCCGACGGCGAAATCGACCAGTGTTCCGTCAACCGACTGGAAGTATGGCGTCATTGGCTGGTCCTGCGAAAAATCTATTTCCGCTACCAGGGGAGACCCCTCGGTGTTATCTTCCAGATGTTCGTAATCACTGGACACACCGTATTTTCCGGCATCGTACGGAAGGGAATAAAATCCAAAATTGCCCGGATGCCGGCCGGGATACCAGGCCACAAAACGGTACGTCCGGTCCAACGGGACTTCTTCAAAAGTAAACGTCGAATTGTATGTCGGCGTTGATTCATCATCTTCGGACGCATTGCGTACCGGGAAACCGTAGCCGGTATCCTGGTCTACCAGACTGATATGCGAATAGTTTTTCTGGAATGAATCATACTGGTAATAGGCATCCACATACGTCGAAAGGTTGGCCGTCGTCGACCTGAAAGCCTCAAGCGTAACTACCTGCCCGTCGCCAGTGATATCTACCGTTGCCTCGCCCTCACAGAGCTCAGGAATCTTCGAATATTCCGGTTCCGATGATTCGGGATTCAGCCGGGGCCGTACCCATGCGGTAAATTCGATGCGAACGCGGGTTTGCGGCAGCAGGAAAATACCGGAAATCCCGCCAGTTCCTGCCTCAAGCGGAGCACCAAGAACGTCCGCATCCCCTTCCCATGGCAACGGATCGACAAAGGGGTTCAGATAGACAAGCTCGCGATCCGGATCCAGAGAACGGGGAGAGAGAAACCCGACCCAATTACTCAGCGTTTCAGCGAGCCCATCACCATCGCGCGAACTGGTCGACTCTATCAGAGCCGCGCCGGGGATATCCGTAAACCGGAAACGCATATACTCCGGCAGGGCGCGATCTCCACAAAGATCATCACTTATTGCCGACGGAGTAATGGCGGCAACCGAGGAACCGTCCAGAACTACACTGACTGGAACCTCTACAATCCTCGACCGTTGAGGACTCTCACAACCAGCGGCCATCAGCACACCGGCTGCAACAGCCAGATACTTCCAGTTCAGCAAGGACAATTTCATTGGATTTCTCCCCCACACCAGCAGTACTGCCAGCGACTCAAAACCATACCATCAGCAGGCCCCTATTGAAAGCGACGCAGATCACGTAAGTCAAATTGATTTTCATCAAGTGTTCCGCTTGGTTAGACGTGATATGCCGCACAAATCCAACTCTCATAAAGGACCACGTAATTCAAATCGTCTGTGATGCGGCACCCTGACCCACCGCAAGCTTTGCGTCGCGCCACGTTGAAAGTGTCACCGATTGTTTCGATCACCACCGATGCCGTGTGCCAAGCAAATCACAGAGCCCGCTGGCCCGTAAACAAAACTCAATGAAAGGGAATCTTAACTGCCTGATTTTAATCAGGATTATACCCACCTTTTTGGAGATTAATTTCCATTCCGATGGCATGAACCGTGAAATTACCCACCATGTCAGCCGTTTTTTGGTGGAAAGACCTGTTGGATGGCAGACAGAACGTTGGAAAGTGGGACTCCAAGAATGAAACGTGGACTAATTGCTGGTTCCGACCCCCATGTGGTTGCTGCGCTTCAGGTGATGCTTTATGGACAGGTCTGCATAGATTCCCTGACTGCTGAGCATGAAAACGAGGTCCTCTACGCGGTGACCCGCCGAACCTATGACTGGGTAATGGTCGAGGGCGATACTGCCAGAGACGGGGCAACCATCAGCAAAATCGCCAGCCGCACCCATGTCATCGTCGTCGGGAATGAATGCAATCTGCCCGCATCAGCCCTGCACCTGCCAAGCAATGCCCGCCTCTCCGACCGCCTGAAATCGGTTCTGGATGTAACCATCCACTGACGCTCCGCGCACTTTTCTTGTCCCTTTGAACGCGTTATCAAGGGGACATGAAAACCGTATTGCTGGCATGGCTTGGCGCCGCCACCTTATCTGTTACCCCGCCCGAACTCGGTTCCGATGTCTCTTGGGGCAATTTTCTAACCGCCTATCCCGAAGTCCGGAAAGAGATCTCCCGCCACGAAAAATGGATCAGATCACTTCCACCGGAAAAGGCCGCCTGGGTTGAACAGCTTGATCAGCAGTTTGATGCCGATCCTGTATGGGCAAAGGAAATGCTCGGCTTCATTGATGCCCAGACGGAAAAACCCGAATCCATGTCGGCAATCCGGTCCCTCGACCAGTTTCTGGGCGACAACAAGCTGTATGAGGCCGCCGAACTGCTCGTCGGCGACTTGCTGCTCAACGAGAACTTCGCCCGGACCTACCGGAATCTGGTGGTTTCAATGGCCACTGCCGACGGGTTCGTCCATCACGGCCAGTGTTTCAACTACTTCCTGTCACACCAGGACGAAGCAAACGTCGTATACAACACGGACGGTCGCGGCGGCATCGAAGCCTATCGCCGTCAGTACCCCGCATCTGCCCCCCTGTGGCAACCGTGCCTCGACTTCCTGGACCGTAATCCCCACCACTATGGTGCCGTGCAGCAGTTCTATATCATGCTCCGGAACGAGCCCGATGCGGCGGCACAGCTGAACCGTATTGTCCGGAAACTCCGCGAAGAAACCAATGAAGCCATGATGATGGAGCTATGGCAACTTCGTGCGAGGATCGCCAGGGATGCCGACTTCTGGGTCCGGTTCCTCAATCACGAACGGGCCCGTGCGTCCCGTGGTGATTCGGCAGCAACGCTGCTGAGACTGCGCCGTGAACTCTCAAAAGACGCGGATACCGGAGCAAGAGTCCTCCAGTACCGACGCTGGGTACTGTCCCATCCGAACCTGAGCCGCCGTATGCATGAGCGCCGTATGTCCCTGAAATCCCGGCGTAAGCCCGTTGTACTGGGCCAGACCCCCGAACCGCAGACCGATAGTTATTAGTTTCATTGCAATGGCCGGGACTGTATCCTGTTTCACGGGGGGTGTTTGCCCTGGCTGACTCTACAGAAAAGCAGACGGTTACTCCGTTAAGATTCCTGGTTGAAGAGCTGACCGCTCAAGTCCGGGCGAAGTACCCGCTGATCGGACTGCGAACATCCGAAGAGGAGCGGGCCGAACGGATATTGGGTGTCATTTCCCGCAACACCCAGAGACACCTTTTCCGGTGGACTGTTTCCACTGGCTTTGCACTCCTCCGGGCGGAGGCGGATACGGCACCAAGCGGGCCGCTCCAGACCAAGGATCCCCTGGAAGCATTGGCTGCCATCGACCGCGGACCTGACCGGTCGATTTATGCACTGGAAGATTTCCTGCCCCATCTGGAGCGCCCTGAAATCCGCCGGACCATTCGTGATCACGTCCGTACCTGGCCAGACCGGGGGATCACCGTTGTTACGATCGGCACTTCCCTCAACATTCCTGGAGATCTTTCGGCGGATTTTGTCATTTGTGATCTGCCCCTGCCCACCGGCGCAGAACTGGAAGCGCTGGTCCGGGATCTGGCCAAGACTGCAGGACGGAACGTGGACAGAATCGCCGAAAAGCTGGCTGCAGCGGCCGGCGGGCTTACGGAGGCGGAAGCATCCCGCCTTTTCAGCCGGCTACTTCTGCAGGGACATGACCCCATTGATGACGACATCCGGCTTCTCCTGCGTGAGAAAAAGCAGATCCTGGGCCGGGAGGAAACCCTGGAGTTTTTTGAATCAGGGGAGTCGATGGATTCCATCGCCGGTCTCGACATGCTGAAGGAGTGGCTCGTCAACCGCGAGCGGGCCTTTTCAAAAGACGCCCGGGCTTTCGGCCTGCCTGAACCGAAAGGGCTCTTCCTTCTGGGTGTGCAGGGTTGTGGCAAATCCCTGACAGCAAAAGCGGTTGCAAATCTCTGGCGGCTGCCACTCCTGAGGTTCGACCTGGGTGCACTGTTTTCCAACAGCCAGGCCGGTCCGGAAGAACTGATGCGCAAATCGCTTCAGGTGGCGTCATCAATCGCGCCAGTAGTGCTCTGGATTGATGAAATTGAAAAGGGGTTCAGTGGCCTTTCAGATCCGTCGGGAACCTCCTCACGGCTGCTCGGAAGCCTCATCACCTGGATGCAGGAAAAAACCGAGGCGGTGTTCGTGGTTGCCACTGCAAACTCCATTGAACTGCTGCCGCCGGAACTGCTCCGCAAGGGAAGGTTCGACGAGATATTCTTTGTCGACCTGCCAAGCCTTGCCGAGCGGAAGCGGATTTTTGAGGTTCATCTGGCACGCCGGAGCAGGAATCCAAAAGCTTTTGATCTCGATGCCCTTGCCAAGGCTGCCGACAAGTTCTCTGGTGCCGAAATCGAGAGTGCGGTAGTGGCGGGCCTGTATGAGGCATTTGCCGCCAGCCGTGAAGTTACCACCGAGGATATCCAGAGAGCCGTGAAGGAGACGGTGCCTCTCGCCCAGACCCAGCAGGAAAAGATCAAGGCACTGAAAGACTGGGCCGAGGGCCGGGCACGCCGGGCTTCGTCGGATGCCCGCATGCTGGATCTCCTGAGCACTCGCTAGGAACTGATCCGCATGGCTTCAGGTTTTTCAGGGACTTTTGGAACGCGCCGGCGGCATCCGCGCATTCCAGTTACCCTGGAAATCCGGTCCACCCAGGCAACAACCAGCATCCCCTTCACCTCAAAGGACCTTTCAGGGGCGGGCCTATTCCTGCACGGCACCCGTATATACCCCATAGGAGCGGAACTGACCCTTGAATTTGAAATCCCCTATTCAGGCCGGAGCGTCAAGGCCAAAGCCAGAGTCGTCCGTCATGGTGTGGAGCCAGATACCGGGCTGATAAACGGCATGGGCCTTGAGTTCCTTGACCGCTCCGACGAAATTGCCGGACTCATTGAGGAGTATCTGACAGGCACTGATGCGGGCTGATCAGCCCGACGCCACTTTTTCCAGAGCTACCATGCCGGAAACATCCGCATGGTAGGAACTCCTGACCAGCGGACCCGACTCGACTTTCAGGAATCCGAGTTCCACTTCTCCATACCGTTTAAACTCTACGAACTGCTCCGGAGTTACCCAGCGGGTCACCGGCAAATGGGCGACAGACGGCCGAAGATACTGGCCAAGCGTGACAA
>CAZSFB010000048.1:11152-11860 GCA_964606035.1 uncultured bacterium
TCATAACCTCGATGACCTCTTCATCGGTCTCGCCAAGGCCAAGCATCAGGCCGCTTTTTGTAAGTAACGGGAAGCCAGACGACCGGCCAAGCATTTCCATGGAACGCTCATAACGGGCCTGTGGACGAACCAGACGGGTCAGCCTTGGAACTGTTTCGATATTGTGCGCCAGCACATCTGGCTGAGCCCCGAAAACAGCCTCCTGACTGTCCCGATTCCCCTGGAAATCGGGAACCAGCACCTCGATTTTCATTCCGGGAGATCCCTCTCGCACTGCCCGGATAACTGAAGCCCAGTGAGATGCGCCCCCATCTGGCAAGTCGTCACGGTCTACAGATGTAATGACCGCATAACTGAGACCAAGTTCCTTCAGCAGCCCCGCGACCTTGGATGGTTCATCGGGATCGACCGGAGCCGGGCGGCCGGTCGCCACATCGCAGAATCCGCACCGGCGGGTGCAGGTATGCCCCAGGATCATGAGCGTCAGCGACCGGCGTTCCCAGCACTCACCGATATTCGGGCAGCCCGCACTTTCACAAACGGTATTCAGGCCAAGGCCTGCGACACGAGACTTGAGGTCCAGATAGTTCACTCCTGAGGGTATAGGGACCTTCAGCCATGAGGGTTTCCGGCCCGGTATTCCCTCTTCATACCTGGCCACCAGTTTCATCCGGTCGCGATGGGGTACATTCCGTTCAGGAAGCTGCA
>CAZSFB010000049.1:0-11801 GCA_964606035.1 uncultured bacterium
CTTATATGACTATTTTATGGGCATCCAATATTCAAAATTGTCATTTCTTAGACGTGCGACGGCTGAAAAAACGTCAATTTTTTGGCAATTATCAGATTTTCTGACGATCAGGAACTGGATTGGCAGGACAGGATTCGTTGCCAGAATATGGGTCTGAAAAGAGTGTATCCCCCTCTTCTCCGAAATACTCCGGAGGTCCCAGCATCCTCTCGTAATAGTCGATCGTCTGCCGAAGAAAATATTCGAGACGGATCTGGTTATAAACAACCGCCCCCACGAATATGGCCATAAGCATCACCAGAATCATCATCCAGCGGGTGAGACCCTTCACTGCCCGGGCCAGTTCCAGCGACCCTTGGGCAGTGAGAGAATGAGCCCGCGCCACCTCTTCAAAATGGGTCACCGATACGGTGCCCACGGCTTCCGGCGGCCGCGGGCTTTCGGGCGCCGGGGAAGTATCTGGGGGGATTGCGTCCACACGGCTAGAATACCTGTACCGCAAATGGAGAAAAATGGGGCCGTCTACCTTGTGAAGTTGGATAACATGGCCACCTTATGCCATGACGGCTGGGGAAACCGGCCGAAAGGACGGCCTGTCGGTCAATCACTATGGAAGAACGGCTCCAGAAACTGCTCAGCAACGCCGGTGTCGCCTCACGTCGCGAAGCGGAGGAACTCGTCCGCGCCGGCCGCGTGAGCGTCAACGGCCAGACCATTACGGAACTGGGCACCAAGGCCGATCCGGCCCGCGACGATGTACGGCTCGACGGCGAGAGAATCTTCTCCGGAAAACCCGAATATTACGTGCTCTACAAGCCGAAAAACGTTGTCACCACCCTTGATGATGACGGGAAAAACCGTCCGCACGTCGGGACCTTTGTCGCCAAACTCCCAAAACGGGTATTCCCTGTCGGGCGGCTCGATTTCGACTCCGAAGGACTGCTTCTGCTAACCAACGACGGCGAGTTTGCCAACCGGATCATGCACCCCCGTTACAAGGTGCCGAAGACCTACCTTGTGAAGGTCAAAGGCCGTCCCGACGACCGCACTCTCATGCGGCTCAGGGCCGGTATCATGCTCGACGACGGACCGACGCTTCCGGCCCGTGTCGAGATCGACCGGCCAACGCGCAACAATGCCTGGCTGAAGATCACCGTCTATGAAGGGCGCAACCGGATCATCCGGCGCATGTGCGAGCGTGTCCGATTTCCCGTGATCAAGCTCCACCGTGTGGCGGTGGGCCCAATCGGCCTTGGCCGCATGGAACCTGGCGATCTGCGGAAGTTCACACCAAAGGAACTGGACTACGTGAAGCGGCTGCTCGCCATGAAGCCTGACCGTTCCGGCGAAGCCCCTCGCATCGCTCCAACGCCTGTCTCCAAACGCCGCTCGCTCCGGCACCGGGACTCCGGCGGCCGCAAGCCTTCCGCCAAGGGCAGCCGCAACCCCAAGCCACCCCGGCTGCCGGGATCATCCCCGGACCGGGGCAGCAAACCCAACAGTGAAAAATAAATCCCGGGATATCGGCAGGTTACCGTCAGCCGCTATTGACTCACCCGCCCGTATGTTGCATCCAGTGCGTGCGGGATGGAGCAGTTGGTAGCTCGTCGGGCTCATAACCCGAAGGTCGTAGGTTCAAGTCCTACTCCCGCAACCAGAGAACACATATACGGGGCCGGTCCAACAGACCGGCCCCGTTCTTTCATCATCCCGGCGGCCACTACTTCTCCCCCATGTACCGCGACAGAAGTTTCATGGTAAGCCGCGTCGCACCCGGAATCAGGCGGTTTGCCTGGTAGCCCAGTTGCGCGGGACCGCCCATCACCAGAAGCTCCCGGCCCTCGACTGCGGCTTCTACAATGGCTTTTGCAGCCCTCTTCGCATTGTAGGTTCCGGGAATCTGCGCAACGAACCGGTCCAGTGATCCATCGGTGGGGTCTACTTCTGATCCGCGGAGGGTGCCGCGGACCTTCAGATTCTTTACGAAATCGGTTTCCACCGGACCTGGGCAGACAAGAACAACCTTCACCCCCCTCGGGCGGACCTCGACACCCAGCGACTGGGAGTAACCCACCATCGCGTATTTGGTCGCACAGTAGGGAGAGGCAAAAGGAAGCGGAGTGAGACCAGCCGCCGACGAGACGTTCACGATCGTGCCACTCCGGCGGGTCAGCATGGACCCGAGCACCGCGTTGGTCGCATAGACTGCCCCCATCAGGTTCACATCCACCACCCGGCGCCAGTCATCATTGGTAAAATGGTCAGCCCGGCCTGCAAGACCATATCCCGCATTGTTTACCAGCACGTCCACAGGGCCGTACTCGCTCTCCGCGGCACGGATTGCGGCAGTGATTTCCTTTTCTGAAGCGATATCGCAGGCGAAGGAGGCCGCCATTCCGCCCTTTTCCCGGATGTCAGCCACGACACTGTCCAGAAGGTCCTTCGTACGGGCTGCCACGGCGACCTTTGCCCCGAGACCGGCGAACAGCAGTGCCATCTCCCGGCCCATGCCTTTCGAAGCACCCGTAATGAAAACTGTCTTGCCCTTCAGTTCGATGGAACCCATGAGAATACCCCTTCAGACCGGCCTCCGGGCCGTTTACCTGAAATTCCAGTACCGGTGCCTACGGGCACCGTCAAGGGCCCTTGACCGAACCACGTTCATCTAATCACGTTGATCTGGCGGGTATTTACCGCAACGGCCGGTTTACCGGCGGATGGTGTTTTCCGCCCGGAACGGCCCAAGGACAGCTCCCCCGACGTGAATGGTTCCCAGAACTCCCTGTATGCGTTCTACCTGAAGAAATTCCGGTGGAAATACTCGATGGGCCTCGGCGCGCTCATCGCCGTGGACATGCTCGACTGGGTATCGCCGCTCATTATCATGAAGGTGATTGACCTCATCACGGACGGCCTCGGTGGCAAGCCGGTGAGCGGCACATCGCTATGGCTCTGGGGTGGCGCCTACTTCACCGTGCTCACGCTGATGGGTGTATTCCGCTGGGTCTGGCGCGAGGGGTTCATTTCCACGAGCCACCGCGTGGACCGTCACTTCAAGCGGACGTTTTTCCGGCGGTTGCTCAGCTACAGCCCATCCTTTTTCCAGCGCCACCCGACGGGCGACATCATGTCCCGGGCGACAAATGACATGGAGACAACACGCCTGGCGATGGGGGTCGGCTTTCTCATCTTCCTCGACGCCATCTTTTTCCTGATAGGCGTTCCGCCGATCCTGCTTTATCTCGACTGGAAGCTGGCCCTGATTGTCTTTGCCCCGGCGCCGTTCCTGCCCTTCTTCATGTTCCGCATGGGACTGCTCATCGACACGCGAACCACCGCCGCACAGGAAGCCTTCGGCTCCATGAGCGAGGCGGTCCAGGAATCCGTTTCCGGCATCCGAGTCGTAAAAGGATACGTGCAGGAGCCACTGGCCCGGGCCCGTTTTGAAAAGGCCAGCGACCGTTACCTGAAGGACAACATCCGGCTCGCCGCCCTGAACGCATCCTTCATGCCGGTGCTGGAGTTCACGACCTCCATATCGACAATCCTTCTGATCATCTTCGGCGGAACAGATGTCATCAATGGCACGATCACGCTGGGGACCTTTGTCGCCTTCCGGCAGTACATCACAAAGCTCGTATGGCCCATGACTGCGCTTGGATGGTCCCTGAACCTTCACCACCGCGGCAGTGCCAGCTCACGGCGGGTTCTCTCCCTGCTTTCTGAAACGCCGGAGGTCAGGGACCCGGTAGAACCCGGTCTCGCCGCCCGGGAATCGGAGGAAATCCTTCCACCGGAAGAACTTCTCGGCTTCGACGAGCGGGTCTATCCGAAACTGCAGGGTGCCATCGAGTTCCGCAATCTCTCGTTCGGGTATGGCGGCAATACCGTCAGAACCATTCAGGATATTTCCCTTTCCATCCGCCCCGGCGAGTGCGTCGCGTTCGTCGGCCGCATCGGTTCAGGCAAATCGACTATCGTGAATCTCATCCCGCACCTCTACCCGGTGACCCGAGGACAGCTTTTCCTGGACGGCCGCGACATCAACGATATCCCGCTGAAACAGCTCCGGGGTTCCATCGGCATGGTCCCCCAGGATCCGTTCCTTTTTTCCGACACCATCGAGAAAAACGTCCTGCTCGGCGTGGATGCCGAAGAACAGGTCCCTAAAGGACTGTCAGGACCGGATCCAATGGCGGCCGACCCCCGTGTGAAGGAAGCGGTAACGCGCGCCCATGTGGCCGCCGAGATCGAACGGATTCCGCAGGGCTACCGGGCCATGCTTGGCGAACGGGGAATCAACCTTTCCGGCGGGCAGAAGCAGCGGCTTACCATTGCCCGCGCCCTCGTGCGAAACCCGTCCATCCTTGTTTTCGATGACACACTGTCTGCCGTTGATGCCTCCACGGAACGGGAGATCCTTGCCGAGATCCGGAGCGCCATTCGGGGGCGAACCTCCATTCTGGTCAGCCACCGGATATCCACGGTTGAAGGCGCCGACCGGATATTCTTCATGGAAGACGGACGGATTACCGAAGCTGGAACCCATGCCGAACTTCTGAAGCTGAACGGACGCTATGCAGAGCTATACCGGCGGCAGCAGATCGAGGAGACACTGGAAGTCGCATGAGCGAACCGGCAAAAAAACTGGCGGAGATCGAAGACGACCGGGTCCAGCTCGGCTGGTCCGATTCGCGGCTTGCGTGGCGGCTTCTGGCCTATCTGAAACCTTATCCGCTGGCTGTGGCCGGTGCGGTGATCCTGACCCTCGCCATGACGGCGGTACAACTTCTTTCCCCCTATCTTATCGGGCGGTTCATCGATGACGTGCTGGGCCCCGGCAGCGTGAAACCCCACGGATGGTTCGGCCGGTGGCTCGACGGATTCATCGGCGGGACCTCCTTCGCCAGCAGCCGGGAGGGGGTCTGGTTCTATGCGGGTCTGATCGCGGGGACCTTCCTGTTCGGGCTCATCGTCAACGTTGCCGCCACATTCCTGCTCCAGTGGATCGGCCAGCAGGTGATGCGGGACCTGCGGAAGGAGATATTCCGCCATGTCACGGAACTCCCTGTCACCTACTTTGACCGCAACCCGGTCGGCCGGCTCGTCACTCGCGTGACCAACGACATCGGCAGCCTGAATGAACTGTTGTCCGGCGGATTCATTACCCTGATCCAGGATGTCTTTGTCGTGACTGCCATCGTCGCCGCCATGCTGCTTCTGGACCTGAAACTGGCACTCATGTGCCTTGCGACGTTCCCGCTGCTTATCTTTGTCGTGCAGCAGCTCACCAGGCGGATCCGGTTCCTGCTCAGGGAAGTGAAGCGGCTCATCGCGGTCATCAATTCGACCATCAACGAGAACGTTACGGGTATCAAGGTGACGCAGCTTTTCAGCCGGGAATCCTACCAGGCCGGCCGGTTCGACCAGCTTCTCGATGAATATCAGGACCGGCAGGTCGGCATGGTCCGGGTGACGAGCTATTTCCTGCCGGCGGCTGCCATGTTTTCCGGTGCACTGGTCATGATCGTTCTTGGCCAGGGAGGAAACCAGACCCTCGCTGGCATTACTACCATCGGGACGCTCGTCACGTTTCTTGCCTATACCCAGCAGCTTTATCTCCCGATCCGGACCTTCACAGACAAATACAACGTGCTGCTTCTCGCCATGGCCAGCGCCGAGCGGATCTTCACACTTCTCGATGAACCGCCCGAAGCCAGTCAGCCAGCCCCGGCAGGAAGTCCGGATCCTTCCGCGCCGCTTGTCGAGTTTGACCACGTAACCCTAGACTATGGTCAGGGAGTCCGGGCACTGGACGACCTGTCCCTGAAAATCCCCGCCGGCCAGGCACTTGCTGTCATAGGCCCGACGGGAGCGGGAAAAACGACGCTGATATCGCTGCTTGCACGGTTCTATGACCACCAGTCGGGTATGGTCCGGGTGGCAGGCCGTGACACAAGAACCCTGCCGCTCGCGGAACTCCGCCGGAAAACCGGCGTGGTCCAGCAGGACGTGTTCCTGTTTTCAGGCTCCATTGCAGACAATCTGTTCATTCCGGCCGGTCTGCCGGAGCCGGAACGCACGGCCCGTGTCGAGCAGGCATTTCGGGACCTCGGGTGCAGCAGTTTCCTGAAAAAGCTGCCGCAGGGGGCCCTCACGCCGGTACGCGAACGCGGGAACAACTTCTCTGCCGGCGAACGTCAGCTCATCGCCTTCGCCAGGGTGCTGGTTGCCAACCCTGAAATCCTGATCCTCGACGAGGCCACTTCCAACGTTGACACCGAAACCGAGCAGCTTATCCAGAAGGCGACCGAGAAAATCACCACGGGACGAACGTCGATTATTATCGCCCACCGGCTCTCGACGATCCTTCACTGCGACCGGATCATCGTTATGAATCGCGGCAGGCTGGTGGAAGATGGCCCCCATGCGGAGCTCGTGAAGGCCGGTGGCACCTATGCGCGCCTCTATGAGCTCCAGTTCCGCGGGCAGGAATCCCGCCAGGCGGTCTGAATAATGCGGAATCCATTCCGGAAACGTGAGAAGCGTGTGCTTGGGTTGGACGTCCCGCGCGCGCTCACGCTCGAACTGACGAGCCACTGCATGTATGACTGCCAGCCCTGCCCGCTCAATTTCTATACCGAGGATGTGAAGCGGCAATACCTGGACCTGGATATTCTCGAGAAACGGCTGAAGGAGCTCCCGCCACTCGAAACCATCGACCTCACCGGCTGGGGCGAGGCACTCCTGCATCCGGACCTCGAGCGTGCTGTCAAGCTCGCCACGGCATCCGCTTCGGAAGTATCCATAACCACCGCCGGGCTCATGCTTGACCGTGAGCGGTCAGACATCCTGATCGATCACGGGGTTTCCTACGTAATGGTCTCGCTCGATGCCGCCGACCGGGCGGGCTATCTCGCTCTCAAGCACAAGGATGATTTCGCAAAGGTAGCCGGGAATGTCGAGGCGTTCCTGGGAGAGCGGGCGCGGAAGGGACGGAGCCGGCCGCAGCTTGCCCTGTCCTGCATCCTTATGCGTGAAACCCTATCGCACTGGTACCCGCTCGCGGAACTCGCCGCCGCACTGCAGGTTGACCAGCTTGTTTACAAAGCGCTGGTGCCCATGTCTCCGGGCTCGCTTGCCTCGTCCCTCCATCACAATTTCTATCCGTCCGTGGAGCCCCCGGCCCTAGACCCCGCCGAGGAACTGGACCGCGCCATCCGTCATGCCACGGAAAAGGGGATTGAAGTAGCTATCTTCAATGAGTGGGGAGAACCGGCCATCCATGCCTGCATGGCCTTTGGCGACCAGCGGCCCTATCTGAAAGCTGATGGAAAACTTGCCCCATGCTGTATGCTTGCCTACCCGCTGGAACGGCCGCTCCGGGATGGCACAAGCCTGAAAATTCCACCCCGGCTGTTCGGAGACTGGTTCAAGGAGCCACTGGAAACCATCTGGCAGAAGCCTGAATACGTGCGGTTCCGGGAACAGCTCGCCACAAAAGCTCCCGATACAGCTTGCCGTGACTGCCCGGTGAACCATATTTTCCGCCTGTCCGTCCATGCGCCGGACCCGGCTACCGCTTGAACGAATCCACTGCCAATACGACTACCGGCCCGGAACCCTGGCGCGGTTACCTGGAAGTTCTCTCCTGTACGGTGATCTGGGCCGGGTTTGCCGTTATCGCCAAGCTGGCACTCACGGGTGTACGGCCCGAGGTACTGGCAAGCTGGCGGTTCCTGCTCGCCGCCATATTTCTCGTTCCCTGGCTCTGGATAGGCGGACGCCTGCCGAGGCTCCCCAGGGGAAAGGAATGGCTCCACCTGCTGCGACTTGCCTGTTTCGGAGTGCTTGGACACAACTTGTGCCTTTTTTTCGGACTGAACTGGGCCGGTGCCTATGAAAGCACACTGATTGGCAACACCCTGATTCCAATCGCCACGCCACTCATCGCATCATTTCTCGGTGTTGAGGAGTTCGACCGGAGCCGGATCCCCGGTCTCGTAATCGGGACTTTTGGCGTTGCGCTCATTTTTTATGGCGCACCGGTCGAAATATCCTTCCAGTCATCACGATTTATCGGACTGTTGCTGTTTGTCGGATCCGGGTTCTGCTGGTCTAGCTACACGGTTATGTCACGTAAAGCCCAGCGGACGTGGAAGCCGGACGAGATTTCCGCCTGGGCCACCTGGATCGGAGCACTTCTGCTGCTTCCATTCGGCCTTTATGATCCGCTCCTGAACGGCTGGCCGGATTTTACCCCCGCCCTTTCAGCGAAACTTGCCTATATGTCGCTGCTCAACACTGTAGTGGCATTCTTCATGTGGCAGAACGGGGTGGCGAGGATCGGCCCCGCCCGGAGTGCTGCACTTCTTTATATGGTCCCCGTACTAACGCTGGCACTGTCAAGTGTGGTACTCGGGGAACGGCCGACTACCTTGCAGCTTGCCGGTGGCGCCTTCGCCATGGGCGGAGTTCTCTGGGCAAACCGGCGGCAGCTTCTAGGTGGCTGGCTCCGCTGACTCAGACCATGGCGAAGCCGCCGTCTACCGATAGCGTCTGGCCGGTAACCCAGTCGGCCTTCCGGCTCGCGAGGAAAAGGATTCCGTTCGCCACATCCCTGGGTTCGCCGAGGCGGCGGAGCGGATAGAGTTTCGCCCACTGCTGCTCCATCTCGGGCGTTACGAATGCCGTCATTGGTGTCTTGATGGTACCCGGACAGATGACGTTCACATTCAGCCAGTAGCGGCCGCACTCCTTGGCGAGCGCTTTCGTGAATGCGATGACACCACCCTTCGCTGCCGAGTAAGTGACCATCGTTTTTTCGCCAATCCGGCCCGCATCGGAGGCCACATTGACGATCTTCGCATGCGGTCCCTTGCGGAGGTGTGGCAGTGCCGCCGAACACATATTGATCGTGCCCATAAGGCAGACATCAACCTCCAGCTTCCAGTCCGCCGGATCAGTCCCTTCAAGGCCGCCGCCTTTCAGGACTCCGGCCACATTGCACAGGCCATGCACCGCACCGAACTCCTTCAGAATACTCCCGATCGCATCTTCACAGGATTTCAGGCTGGTAATGTCACAGGCAAAGCCCTTTGCTGTCGAACCGGTGGGAGTAATTCGTTCCAGCGTCTTTGCAAACCCCTGCGGGTTCTTGTCCACCAGGGCTACTGTCGCCCCTTCTTCGGCCAGTGCCACCGCCGTCTCCTGTCCGATGCCTGAAGCGGCCCCGGTCACCACAAACACGCGTCCCTTGAATCCCAGATCCACAGCAATTTCTCCTTAGGGCCGGATGACCCCGGCGAATGGTCTAGCCATCCGCCGGTTCGGATGTCCAGCGGCCGGGAAAAGCGAACGGGGCTGCATTCATGCAGCCCCGTTCCATGCTGGCCGTTTCCGGCGGGTCAGGCAGCAGCCTTCTGTCCGAACATCCGCTCCATGCGTTTCTCGCGGCCGAACTGGCCCTTGAGCACCTGCGCGTAGCGGCCATAGGCCATGAGCGGGAACACGTGCCGGTAGAGATGATACCGGATATAGAAATGGCCGGGGAAGCCGGTGCCCGTAAACTCTTCCTCATCCCAGGTACCGTCTTCCCGCTGGTGGTCAAGCAGCCACTGGATACCGCGCTCGACTTCCGGCGATTGGCCCTCTCCAGCAGCGATGAGCCCCATGACCGCCCAGGCGGTCTGGGAGGCACTCGCGGGGCCTTCCACATATTTCCCCTCGGGGTAGCTGGCGCAGTCCTCGCCCCAGCCTCCCGAGGGCTTCTGGGTCTTTTTCAGGAACTCCACGGCCCGGCGCACCGGATCTGCGTTCATGTTGTAACCAACACTCTCCAGACCACAGAGCACAGCCCACGTGCCATAAATGTAGTTCACACCCCAGCGGCCGAACCAGCTTCCGTCTTTCTCCTGAGATTTCTTCAGGTAGTTCACAGCCCGGCGAACATGCGGATCCGAAAGATCCCGGCCAAAGGAACCGAGCATCTCCACCACACGGCCCGTCAGATCCGGGGTGTTCGGATCGAGCATCGCCTTCAGGTCGGCGAAAGGGATCTCGTTCATGAGGTGGCGGTCGTTGTCGATGTCGAATGCACCCCAGCCGCCTTCCCGGCACTGCATTGTGAGCAGCCATCCGATCGCCCGTTCCATGGTGCCGTTCTTGTCATCTTCGGCCTGTGCATTCTCCATGCGGATGTTCTGCATCCCCATGAGCACCGCCGCCGTGTCGTCACAGTCCGGGTAGAACCGGTTCACAAACTCGAACGACCAGCCACCCGGACGCCCTTCGCGGTTCTTTACGGACCAGTCGCCATAGGCACGGATCTCCTTCGAGATCAGCCAGTGGGCCGTCTTCTGGAGTTGCGGGTGGTCCATCCGGAATCCTGACTCCCGGAGTGACCAGGCAGTGAGCGCCGTATCCCAGACAGGCGAGAGGCAGCTCTGGAGCCGGAATGCCTTGTCGGTTTCAATGCCGAACCGGCAGAGGGCTCGCCAGCCGTTGCGGGTAACGGGATCGTTGTTGGCGTATCCATGAGCCTTCAGCGCCAGCAGCGAGTACGCCATCGCCGGAATGATTCCGCCCCAGTCGCCTTCCTCATCCTGGCGGGAGAGGATCCATTTTTCGCACGCTTTCAGCGCTTTTTCCCGGAACGGGATAAAGTCGATCTTCTCAAGGAACTTCAGAATGAGATCAATGACAATAAAGAAATTCTTCCATGACAGGAGTTTCTGGCGGTCGAACGCCACTCCGTGCGTCACATGGTCCGGGCCACCCTCTGCATAGAGTTCTGAAATGGTGATTTCCCGCTTGGGCTTCATCACCGGCTTGTAGTGCCAGAGCATCATGATCGGCACCACACAGCTCCGGGCCCAGGAACTCATTTCGTAGATGTTGAACGGGAACCAGTTCGGAAAGAGCATGAACCACACGGGGACCGACGGTGTTCCCTCGTAGTCGTAGAGCCCCATGAGTGCGAGGTGCATGCGGGTAAACACCCGGGACTTGGACACGCCGCCCATTTCGAGGGCCTTCTGGCGGGCCTTCACCATATGCGGAGCATTGGGGTCATGGCCCGCCATTTTGAGCGCCACGTAACACTCGACAGTGGCAGAGAGTTCCGAAGGACCGCCCTTGTAGATGGCCCAGCCACCGTCCGCGTTCTGAAGCTTCAGGATATCAACACAGGCCTTGCGCTCAATCTCCGGGTCATGCCGGTCGAGCATGTGCATGAGATAAATAAACTCCGAGTTGATGGTCGGGTTCGCCTCCAGTTCGGCCCACCAGTAGCCTTCTTTCTGGTTCTGGATCCCTAGCAAGAACTCCTGCGCGTCACGGATCCCGTCCCGGAGCCGTTCCTCGGCCTCATGCCGGGGCAGCTTTGTCGTGCGGTTCTTTTGCCAATGATTTGATGAAATGCCCGGCCTGGAACCCCAGTTGGGTTCCTGCGGCAGGCTGATGCCCGGTTCACTATTCATAGGTTCAGGACTTTATCCCCTGGGAAACCCGTCACCGTGTGACTGCCGCCACCCCAGTCCTAAAGGACAGTAGGCGTGTTTTCCCGTCATCCTTATCTGATCTTGATGGCCAGCTTACTGACCAGTCAGTAGGCGAAAGGGTATCGAATTGGACATGGGGTGTCAATGATGTCTAACTAGCTGAATATAAAGCATTTTTTCATTTACAGAATCGCAAGGATTTCATCGCCGCTTAACATTCTTCCGGCAGCATGGACCATACACCCTTGTCCCGGCGGCTGTGACGGGTAGTCTCCCGCACCCAGCCCCAGTTTAGTGCTC
>CAZSFB010000050.1:0-11719 GCA_964606035.1 uncultured bacterium
AGGTGTCGATCCGGATCTGTTTGAGGTTGTGGATGTTCCGGACCCGGTTCAGGCTGCCAGGAGAGCGGTGCAGAGTATCCGTGTGGGCGAGAACCAGGTACTTATGAAGGGCCTGATTCATACCGATGATTTTCTTCGTGCGGTACTGGACCGGGAGTGCGGTCTCCGGGATTCGCGAATCCTCTCGCATTGCTTCATATTGGAAGCAACCCATCTTGGACGTCTGCTGTTCGTGACCGATGCAGCCGTCAATATTGCTCCGGATTTCGGCAAAAAGGCCATTATTGCGCGGAATGCAATTGCACTTGCCCGGGAGTTTGGTATTGAGAACCCGAAAGTGGCTGCCCTTGCTGCCGTGGAACTGGTTGATCCGAAAATGCCTGCAACCCAGGATGCCGCCCTGCTGGCACTGATGAGCATGAGAGGCCAGTTCGAGCATGGGATTGTTGACGGCCCATTTGCGCTTGACAACGCTGTCAGTGAGCGAGCAGCCCGAATCAAGGGAATACATAACGAAGTCGCGGGCCACGCCGATGTTCTGCTGGTTCCGGACATCGAGGCCGGCAATATCCTTGCAAAGGCATTTGCATTTATCTGCGGCGGGCGGATTGCAGGAGTGATTATCGGCGCGAAAGCGCCGATTGTCCTGACGTCACGGGCGGATTCTGACGACGCCAAATATTTTTCACTGGTGGCTGCCGCATATACGTCGCAGGTGCGGATGGGCACGGTGAAAATGGGTGGTCACCACTAAGCGTTCCGGTCAGGGCTGAAACGGATCTCCACTTGAAGCCGTATAGATATTGCCAGACAGAGCAGGTTTCCCGGATTTGGCGGTCAGGAGGAATATCTCCCCCCCAGTCAGGCTTTCATCGTCAAGGCCGATGACAAACCGGCCATCTACGTAGACTTCTGACCAGCGTCCCTCATGCACGATGAGCACTGCGGTTGGTACCGTAGCAGCCCGTGGAATTTCCCCTGAACTGATGGTCGTATCCCGGTTTTTTCCCGGCACTGACAGCCCAAGGTTCCAGCCTGAACGGGTCACTCTGAAATGATATCCTGAGCGGATTCGCAGAGGCTCTTTTGCTGATCGGCTAGGTGTCCCACTCCAGTAAAGCGAAAACTCTCCAGGACTTGTCTGTACATCTGCGATCCATCCGCTATGCCGTTTGGGCACTGATCCTATGTAGTGAATAAGCTCGTTCAGATTGCCGTGGATGTCGTGTTCCAGACTTAACTCTCCACGCACCAGCTTGCCCAATCGTGGGGTTGAATATGCAACTGGCGGCCGCACTGAAGCAGGGAGATCGGAGACAAAGTGTCCCTTGCCGGGTTTTGTATCTGCATAAAGCCGGTAGTCCTGTACAAGGGTGACGCAACCGTCCGCCGGTGCCTCGGCAGTGATGATCCACCGTCCAAGCGGCGAACCCTGATCGCTGAACCACCAGAGTCTGTGTCCGTCTTTGATGGCGGCGGCATCACCGCCAGCGATACAGATACTCCCGTCTGACAGTTCGATTGTTTCGGTGAAGGGTAACAGGCGGACAATATCCTGCTTAAGATTTGCGGCGAGGGTATCAATTTTCCCGGAGGAAGCTTCTGCTTTTGAAGTCAGCCATGTTTTATCCCTGCACCGGAAAATCCGGATTTCACCTTTTGTTTTTCGGCCTTTTGTTTCCGGGACAATTCGCACCGAGAGGATCTGGTCTATCCGGGGCAACTCCGGGCAAACAGGCTGTTCGGCGGAAAATCCGGGAAATGGCAGAACCAGATATCGGTCTGTGCGGACCAGTTTTTCTTCCACCATCCCTGCCAGTTCTGCCGCCCTGTCAGTCTGGGGAACCACGGCAATCGCCATGCGGGCCGAAAGTACCCAAGGGAACGCAATACATCCAGAAACAAGTAATGCAGACAAGGACTTCATGTTCGGCCCTGATGGACCTTCAGACTGCCGAGGAACTGGGACCCTGTGCCATTTTGCAGCCCGGCCGACCAGACAGTGATCCGGTTCCGTCCGGAATTCTTAGAAGCATATAAGGCCAGGTCCGCCTTGCGGATGATTTCCGGCATCTGGCGGCCGTCTGCCGGACAGGTTGCGATTCCGGCAGAAAGCTGAACGGGAAAGACCTCTCCGGTCGGTAATTCAACGGGGAGTTTCGCTGCCAGCTCACGGACTCTTTCGGCATACTTAATTGCCCCCTCCCTGGTGGAGCCCTTGAGGCGTACGATGAATTCATCGCCACCAAGGCGGGCGCAGACGTCTCCTTCGCGCGCCGCCGCCCGGATTGCCTCGGCAGCATGGCGGATGAGTTCGGTGCCTAGCTCATGACCGTGGGTGTCGTTCAATTCTTTCAGGTGGTCGGCATCAAAAAGAACGATCGCATAGGGCCAGTCTGTCCGACGATCTGGCAGTGCGGCAAAAAACTTTAGTGTATAAAGTCCTGTAGTATCATCCCTCACCGTTTCCCGGAGTAACTGCTCATTCAGCGACCGGGAAATATTCTCAAAGGCTCCCGCAAGATAGCTCGCCATCCAGAGGAACGAGATGGGCCAGATCAATGCGGTGGCAGGTATGTCTCCCTCGGGGTTACTAATGACAAAAGAGGCTGCAACCAGCAGCGTTGCGGCAGCTGCCTTGGCGATGGAGGTATTGCGGCTTTGTGCGGGAGCTGAATTCAGGACAACCAGGAGATACAGAAATACGAAGGGGCTGCGAACGCCGCCGGTTACAGAAACTGCGACTGTTGTCCACAGGAGGTCGATCCAGCCTTCAACGACCAGCTTGGTTCGCGCGCTCAGAATCTTTTCTGGTAACAGGTAGTGAAACAGGACCGTCTGGTAAACGATGAAAAGTGGTATGAGCCGTTCGGTTGAGAGCCAGGCATCCAGCCAGGGCCGTTCCCGGGGAATAACGGAGAACACAACCTTGCCGCTGAGCTCATAGAGATTCAGTAATCTCGGCGTCAGGAAGTCGTGCAGCAGCAGCAGTCCTGCTGCCCCGAAATGGATGATCCTCGAAATTCGTGAATAGGCCTGAAAGCGTTCGGTATCGATCGCCCGCTGGATTTCCGAAAGGTAAGGCATCTGACGGTTCGCCGGCAGATCGACGGGGACAGGAGGGAGATCGCCCCCACCTGCCGGCAGCTTCATGTCGAGAGGTTCATCATTGCTCATATGGCTTGTGAATCACCATGCCTGAACGGGGTTCAAGGCATCTTGCCGGTAGGCAAAACCTCCAGTTAGCGTCTGCTGCGATCAGCATTCTATACGAGGGGGCCATTGATACGCCATGTCTGATGTTATTGAGAGCGAGCTTATCAAGAAGATGCCGGTCCGGTGCAACCTGACCGACTATGAAAAGACATACCGGGAGTTCAACTGGGAAAGCCTCCGCAGCGAGTTTAACGGATTCTCGGGCGACCGTGTGAACATGGCCTATGAATGCATTGACCGGCATTGCGAAAATGGGCGGAAGAACAAGGTTGCGCTCTACTGGGTTGGCGGGGACGCTCCCCATTTCGACATCAAGCTGTTCACGTATAACGACATGCGGAAGCTGTCTAACAGGTTCGCAAATCTGCTTGGGCGGCTGGGCATTGCTGAGGGCGACCGTGTCTTCTTTTTCCTGCCGCGGATTCCGGCGCTCTATTACGGGATTCTGGGTTCATTCAAGGCGGGGGCTATCGCCGGGCCCCTTTTTGCTGCTTTTGGTCCGGAAGCTGTCCGGGACCGCGTGAAGGATTCGGAGGCGAAACTTCTTGTCACCACACCTGAGCTCTATGAAAAGATAGCGTCAATACGTCCGGAGCTTTCCGGCCTGAAGAACGTCCTCTTTGTGGGCGGTACCGTGCCGCCTGGAGAGGGCCACCTTTCTTTGGGTGATGAACTGGACCGATGCGGGGACGACTACCGTATCAAGCGCGTGGACTGGGAAGCTCCGATGCTGGTTCATTACACCTCCGGGACAACCGGAAAACCCAAGGGTATCGTTCATGTGCATAAAGCGATGTACGGCCATCTCATCACCGGGCGATGGGTGCTCGATCTCAGGGAGGACGACATATACTGGTGCACGGCAGATCCGGGCTGGGTGACCGGTACCAGTTATGGGATCTTTGCCCCCTGGCTTAATGGTGCATCCCAGGTTGTATACGAGGGCAGATTTTCAGCCGAAAACTGGTATTCGGTCATGGATCAGCTTGATGTAACGGTATGGTACACGGCTCCAACGGCCCTTCGGATGCTCATGAAGGCTGGTGAGGAGCTGGTAAAGAAGCACCATTTTCGCAATCTGCGCCACATTCTTTCTGTAGGAGAGCCCCTTAACGCGGAGGTGGTCCGTTGGGGAATGAAGGTTTATGGGCTTCCCATTCATGATACGTGGTGGATGACCGAAACCGGTGCGATGATGATCGTCAATTTCCCGTGTAATCCCATAAAACCGGGCTCCATGGGCCGTCCGATGCCAGGTATTCATGCCGCAATTATTGATGGAGATGGTAACGAGCTTCCCCCAGGCAAGGAGGGATTTCTTGCGCTGCGGCCGCCATGGCCGTCCATCATGCGGCAGATATGGAAGAATCCGGAAAAGTATAACGAGTATTTCCGGATCAAAGGCTGGTATTTCTCCGGCGATACTGCCCTGATGGACGAAGATGGATATTTCTGGTTTGTGGGCCGGGCCGACGATGTGATCAAGACGTCCGGTCACCGGGTAGGTCCGTTTGAGGTAGAATCCGCACTGGTGGAACATCCGGCGGTGGCAGAGGCAGGAGTCATTGGACGCCCGGATCCGGAGGGAATCCGGGGTGATATCATCAAGGCGTTTGTCTCGCTCCGGGCGGGCTTTTCACCCAGCGAGCAGCTGAAGAAAGAAATCGCTGAGTTCGTCAAGAAGACCCTGGCATCACATGCGGTACCGAGGGAAATCGAGATTGTGTCAGCATTGCCTAAAACCCGCTCTGGCAAGATCATGCGGCGGGTCCTGAAAGCGCGGGAGCTGGGGCAGGACCCCGGAGACGTGAGCAGTCTGGAAGAATAGGGATTTTCGCGATAACGAGAACCAGCAGGTTAAGGGGGCCGAGAGTAAGTTGTGTCGAAACTGATTGTTATTACCGGGGGAAACAGCGGAATTGGGGCTGCGGCGGCAAAGGCACTGGCGGCAAAGGGCCATGAAATCGTTATTGCCTGTCGCAATCAGGAAAAGGCGCTGGGTGTGCGCGATACAATCGCGGCGGCCGGGGGAACGGCCCATGTCATGCGCCTGGACCTCGGGTCTTTCAGGTCGATAAGGGAGTTTGCAGACTCGTTCAAGGTGCGATTCGGGCGACTGGATGTTCTAGTGAACAATGCCGGACTTTCTCCGCTGAAGAAAACGATAACAGAAGATGGCTTCGAGCAGCAGTTCCAGGTGAACTACCTCGGCCATTTCCTGCTCACAAATCTCCTTCTCGAGCTTTTGCGATCAAGTGCGCCTTCGCGCATTGTGCATGTTTCCTCGATGATGCACAGGCTTGGAAAGATTGATTTCAAGAGCTTTCGCGGCGAGAGGTTTTATTTTTCACTTACGGCTTACGGCCAGTCCAAGCTCGCGAACATCCTTTTCAGCAATGAGCTGGCCCGCCGGTATGGGAAAGATGGTATTGTATCCAACGCACTGCACCCTGGAGCTGTTGAGACCGACATCTACCGGGAGTTTCCGAAACCGGTATACGCACTGGTGCGTAAAACCCTGATTCCTGCGGACAAGGGGGCAGACACTCTGGTGTTTCTGGCCGGTGATCCTGACGCTGCAAAGATAAATGGAAAGTACCTGATCAAGCGCAAGGTGGCGGAGACATCCAAAGCGGCGCAGGACGAGGCCCTGGCCAGGAAACTCTGGGATGAGAGTATCCGGCTTTGTGGCTTGCCTGCTTAGCGGCTATTCCAGGCATTCCTGGGAATAAGGACAACAGCCGAAGGCCGGGGGTTGTTTCCGGATGGGACATCGGCATACTAGGTGCCTTTAGACGGTGTCCAAACTGATTTAACCAACCGAAACAGGAGAATTATCGTGAGCGTACTCGTTCAGAAACCGGCCCCCGACTTTACCTCTCAGGCTGTCATGCCAGACGGATCATTCAAGGAGATCAAGCTCTCGAGCTTCAAGGGCAAGAGCTACGTCGTCCTGTTCTTCTATCCGCTGGATTTCACCTTTGTCTGTCCTACCGAGATCATAGCGTTCTCTGACCGTGCCAAGGAGTTCGAAAAACTGGGCGTACAGCTTCTTTCCGTGTCCGTAGACAGCCAGTTCACACACTTGGCCTGGCAGGAACGGCCGCGGACTGAAGGGGGACTCGGAAAGATCAACTATCCGATGGTGGCCGATGTGGGAGGCAAGATAGCAGAGAGTTATGACGTTCTCACACCCGGGAATGTCGCCCTCCGCGGCCTTTTCCTTATCGACAAGCAGGGCCTGGTCCGGCATCAGGTTATCAATGATCTTCCGCTTGGACGCAGCGTGGACGAGGCGCTGCGTATGGTGCAGGCGCTTCAGTATTTCGAGAAGAATGGCGAAGTGTGCCCGGCCGACTGGCATGAAGGGGATCTGACGATCAAGGCGAACCCGAAGGACAGCAAGAAGTTCTTCGAAAAGAAATACAAGAAATAATCTTAAGACCCCTGTAGTCAGAAACGCCGTCCTGATGGACGGCGTTTCTGTTTTAGGGATGTCAGGTAAGGATTCCGGCCGCTTTCAGTTCGGCAGCCTTCTTGGGCACATCCAGCTCATAGGAATACCCATGCTCCGATTTTGAACCGGTGGCAACTTCGTAAGTGTCACCAAAATCCACATCTCGCACCCGGCAGTATCCATAACGCTCGTAGAACTTCCAGCTCATGGTTGAGTCTGTCAGTAATACCACCTGTCTTGCCCCCCGCCGGTGAAGATCATTGACAGCAGCATTCATCAACAGCTTGCCCACGCCTTTCCCCTGCGCTTCCTCGTGAACCGCAAATTCGATGATTTCAGCATGCGGATCATGGGATGGATGCACTTTCATCAACTGGTACATGGCAGGAAGGAACCTTGCTGCATGTCTGAATGCTTCGCTTTTCCAGACTGGAAGCCCAATCAGGCCGAAGCCAAGCAGCTTTCCGATGGGTCCGATTGCCTGCCTGATCGATGAACCACTTAGTGGATAGCCGGCGAAAACAAAGCCGACGACCCGCCCGGTTGCAGTATCCTCGGCAACATAGTTGATGTTGCCAAGGGCACCCATGGCACCAACAAAGTCCCCGGCAAGCCGGCCGTGACCCTTCTGCCAGAAAGGCCAATGATTGTGCCCGAAAGCGGAGATCTGTGCCTGGGCAAGACTCTCCAGGTCCCTGGTAAAGTCAGGTGGCCTGATATGGTAATGGTCGGAAGAAGCCATCAGGATTTCACAACATCACCGGGTTTTCTCACAATGAGGACAGAGCAGGGGGCGCGTTCGGCAACCTTGGCGGCCACACTTCCCAGCACCGTATGCTCAATGCCCTTATGCTGGTGGGCTGCACATATCAGTAACTCTGCCTCGATGCTTTTCGCTTCCCGGACGATTTCTTCGACTACATGGCCACGCGCCACACGCCCAGAAACTTCAACTCCATCCTTCGAAAAGTCGTGTGCGACACTTTCGATGACCTGCGCAGCCTTGTCCGCGAATTTGTTCCGAAGATCTTCCATGTGGTTGTACTCACTGACGCCGAAGATCGCCTCGGTAATCCGGTCTGCCCAGGTGATAATCTGGTCCTGCTGTACAACATAAATCAGGTAAACCCTGGCATTCATTCCCTTGGCCATCTTCACAGCCTGCTCGACCACGTGTGTGGTAATTGGGGTGAAGTCGATGGCAACCAGAATCCTGCGTGTGCTCATGGATGGAACCTTCCTGTATCCTTTTTGGGATGAACGCATTCTGTCGCCCATCTGGTGTCAATATTATGATAAACGTCAGATGAGTCCTAGACGTTTCAGACCTTTCCGGCCGATATCTTTCCGGTAGTGGACACCTTCCCAGCTGATCTGTCCGGCCGCTGCGTAGGCAGATTTCAGGGCTTCCTTCAGGTCCTTGCCACGGGCTGTAACTCCCAGCACTCTGCCCCCGTTATTTACCAGCCTTCCGTCTTTAATTGCGGTTCCCGCGTGAAAAACCTTGAGGTCGTTGGTGCCGGGCGGGATTCCCCGGATCTCAAAGCCTTTTTTGAACTTGTCAGGATAACCTCCCGAAGCCATGACGATACAGGCGGCCGCGCCATTGAATAGCTTCAGCTTGCGGCCCGAATCCAGTGAACCCCCGGCACACTGCTTCAGGAGAGGCGCCAGATCCTCATCGATCATCATCATGAGGACCTGGCACTCTGGGTCCCCAAAGCGGCAGTTGTATTCAAGGATCTTTGGACCGCTTTCTGTTAGCATAAGTCCGGCGTAGAGGACGCCGCGGTATGGGTGGCCGGCACGAGCCATCGCCTTTACTGTGGGTACGAGGATTTTTTCCACCACCCTTTTCATCTGTTTGTCGTCCAGAACCGGTGCAGGGCAATAGGCACCCATGCCACCGGTATTCGGGCCCTCATCGTCGTCGTTGACGCGCTTGTGATCCTGGGCTGTTGGCAGCACCAGTACGCTTTCCCCGTCGGTCAGGGCGAACACGCTTACCTCTTCACCGGTAAGTTTCTCCTCGATCAGAACCCGGTCACCGGCCTCGCCGAATTCCCTGCGCGTCATGATCCGGTCAATGGCAATAATGGCTTCTTCCTGGCTGCTGCAAAGAATGACACCTTTCCCAGCTGCCAGGCCGTCAGCTTTCACTACACAGCTGAATTCAAGTTCTTCCAGATAACGGAGAGCCTCCTTCGGATCAGTGAAAGAACGTCCCTCGGCTGTAGGAATCCGGTTCTCGTCAAAAATGGTTTTTGCAAAGGACTTGCTTGATTCCAGCTGGGCAGCCCACTGGCTTGGACCAAACACTGGGATTTCAGCAGCAGTAAGTGCGTCTGTTACGCCCGCGACAAGCGGAGCCTCTGGGCCAATCACCACCAGGTCCACATCATTTTTTCGTGAAAAATCGAGCACTTGGGCAGGATCGAGGATATCAAAGGCCGCAGTTTCCGCATCTGCGGCAATACCGGGATTTCCAGGGGCGCAGACAACCCTTGTAACCGATGATCCCTGTTTCAACTTCCATGCGAGTGCATGTTCACGACCGCCACCACCCAACACCAGAACGTTCATGCTTCTCCACCCCTCCTGCCCGTAAAAACCGGACGGAGGGCTGACCATAGCTTCTCAGGTCTGGCAGGCAAGTCTTGTTTTTGGGATTGACGCCCGTTCCCGGGCTATTGTACGAGATCAATGCAGTCTGTTTAACATATCAGATTCTGACTCGCGGTTCCGGACTGAATCCAGTCCTGAGGAGTGTATCGAACGGATGCTGACGCTTATCGCAAAGTTCCTGAAGATCCTTAATTCTGACGCGGAACCCGCGCAGTTGTCTCTCGGTTTTGCTTTTGGCATGGTCATGGGTTTTACGCCACTCATGAGTCCTCATAATCTACTGGTCCTCTTTCTGGTGCTGGTGATCCGGTGCAATCTGTCGGCATTTTTCTTGTCGTTCGGACTCTGTGCTGGCATCGCCTACCTCATTGATCCGGTTTTCCACCAGGTGGGGTTGTCGATCCTGACCAACAAGTCATTCGAGCCCATGTTCACCGAGTGGTACAATCAGCCCTTCTGGCGCATCGAGCGTTTCAACAACACTATCGTCATGGGAAGCCTAGCAATTTCAGTAGCTGCGTTCATCCCTCTCCTGTTGATGTCCAACTTGCTGATCCGGAAATACCGGGAGCATTTTCTGGATTGGATCAACAAGAGCCAGGTGATGAAGGCAATCAAGGCGTCTGACTTCTATCAGCTCTATCTCAAGGCGCAGGGCTGGGGGCTCGTCAGATGATGAAGTGGATACGTTGGCAGGGTGTTGTTGCATTCGCAGCCGTCACAGGCCTGATAGCCCTTGTCTGGTTCATTTATATCGACCGGTGGGTTGAGAACTATATCGAGCGGGTCGGAACCCTGATTGTCGGTGCGAAGGTGGAGCTCGACAAGGCAGATGTGTCCCTCTTTCCATTGGGAATCACGCTGACCCGGATGCAGGTGACCCATCCAGACAAGCCCATGGTGAATGCGGTTGATGTCCGGCGGATTGCATTTCTATTGGAAGCCCCACAACTGCTTTTACGCAAAACCATCATTAACGAGATGTCCATTGATGACATGGAGTTCGGCACCCAGCGGAAATATTCCGGTGCAGCCAAACGCGATATCAATTCGGTCGTGCCCAAACCGCTGACCGATTTTGTGGCGAAGCAGATGGGTCCGGTCGAGTTCCCTGCCATCGAAGTCCCAGACGTTATGGAAATACTCAAGAGGGAGGACCTGGCGTCTATCCGTCTGGTGGAAACTATCCGGGCTGAGATTGAAACAGAGCGGGAAGCCTGGCAGAAGCGGATCAAGGAGCTTCCCAACGAAAAGACCTTTAATGAGTACAAGGCCAGAGTCGAAAAAATAAAAAAAGGTGTGAAGGCAGGAACCGGCGGGGCGTTGGTGGCGGCTACTGAAGTTACCAAGCTACCACAGGAAATCCGGCGTGAAATCGACAAGATCGAATCGGCGAAGAATGAGCTGGTGAAGACACTGGAGCTTGTGCAGAAGCGTGCAGATGAGGCGAGCAAGGCTCCTTTTGAGGACATCGAACGGCTGAAGGACAAATACAATCTGTCCGGGAAAGGACTGGCGAACCTTACCAGCACGTTTCTGGGACCCCAGTATGCGAGCTATCTGTCGCAACTGTTCATGTGGCATGCCCGGATCGCTCCGTATCTAGAGAAAAAGGAAGATGATCCGAAAGAGAAAAAGCCCGAACGTGGCAAGGGTGTGGATATCCGGTTCAAGGAGCACCGGCCGCTTCCGGAATTTCTGATCAAGACGTCAGGGGTCACCCTGAAGGTTGATGAGGTGGGCTCATTCAAGGGTGAAGCCCGCAATATCACTGGCCAGCAGCCCGTCTGGGGACAACCCCTTACAATCAAGCTCGAGGGCGACAAGCTTGAGACGGTTATCCGGACGGCGGCTCTGGACATGCAGTTCAACCGGGTTCGCCCGTCCGATCCCAAAGACACCATTGCGCTTTCCGCCAGCGGTCTCATGCTTAAGGGGTTGCCACTGTCCAAGCATGAAAAGTGGCCTATTCTTCTCAAGCGAGCGGAAGTCAGCGCCCGGATCCAGATGGATTTTTTCAAGGATCACGTGAATGGCCTGATCTCCGCCGGAATGGCGCCAATAGAGATTGTGACGGGATTTGATGATGTATCAAAAAATCCTGTCAAACGGGCTGTTGCTGCCACCCTTGCTGAAGTGAAAACCGTTGCGGTCGATGCGGAAGTGCGTGGAAATCCTGAAAGCTATGACCTTTTCATCAAGTCCAACCTGGACGAGATTCTCCAGAAGGCACTGGACAGAATAGTGAAGGAGACAGTGGCAGAATTCGAAAGGCGTCTGAAGGCGGAGATCATGAAGCGTGTTGAAAAACCTCTTTCGGAGATCCGTGCCAAGATGAACGACCTTGGCGCCCACAATCCGCAACTCGACCGTCTGTCAAAAGAAGGCCAGAGGATTCTTTATGAAGCACTCAAGTCAGCT
>CAZSFB010000051.1:0-11595 GCA_964606035.1 uncultured bacterium
CATAGTAGTCATCAGCCGGATCGAAGTTGCCCGTAGTCGTCTCCGGAGAGTCATCCGGAAACGGCTCGGGCGGCAGAAAACCACCACCACTGTCTGGCTGTGACTGGAACTCCGGGGCCGCCGGCAATGACGGCTTCCGGGGCGCCTCCACGCTGCCTGAATCCCGTCCAGTCTGTTTCATCTGCTTGAGGCAGGCAACCAGTTCACGGCTTACCGCGTCGAGCCGGGAGGGGTTGACGCTTGATTTTTCCAGCTCCGCCAGTTCGGCACGGAGCGCGGCGATGTGGCTTTTCAGCCGTTCCCGTTCGAGGGCCGCAAGGATGTCCAGGACAATATGTGCCAGTCCCTCCTCGTTCAGGGATTTCAGGCGGCCTTCTTCGGAAACGAGTAGTGCCGTCGCCGTCTGTACCCTTTCGGAAGTCTCAAGGCGGTTGAGCCATTTAGAAGGCTCGCAACTGCTGGTCTCCTGCCACAGGGTAATCAGGCTGTCGAACAGCTCCAGGGCTGGTCCGGAAAGATATCGCCGGAGTCCGGACTCCGCGATCATCTCCCGGAGGGGTTTATGGTTGGTGAAAATCCAGTAAATGGGGCGCACTGCCGGCGGGACCGTGTCCAGTGGATTTCCGGCCGGAATTTCGGGGTTCGTCGGAGCGTCAGTCTCGCGACGGTAAACCCGGTTCCGGGCTGAGGCGCGGGTGATCAGCTCCAGGATGGCATTCTCGGGGAAGCCAAACGCCAGGGCTGTCTGTCTGAGGACTTCCGACCTGAGCGCGGGATCCGTGACCAGCGTGAACAGGGGAAGCAGATTGGCAACAGCCTGCTGGCGGTCGGCGAGTGTCTTGCCGGCGGCGGCGGCCGTGTGCGCAATTACCCGGTCCAGCATCGGCTCGGCCGAGGCTGCCAGCTTCTGCAGTGCTTCGGGGCCTTCCGAAGCGAGCAGATCGTCCGGATCCTTGCCGGAGGGAACGACGATCCGGAATGGCGCAACGCCCAGGGGAAGCAGCACTTCCAGCGCCCGGCGGGCCGCCCTTTCACCCGCCTCGTCGGCGTCAAAGCACAGGTAGATTTTCCGGGTCAGCCTCACCAGTTTTTGTGCCTGCTCGGTGGTAAGAGCCGTTCCGAGCGGGGCCACCACATTCGTCACCCCGGCTCGCCAGAACGCGATGGCGTCCATGTATCCTTCGACGACAATGACGCCGGCTTCTTCGGTGATGTGCGGCCTTGCGCGGTGAAAGTTATAAAGCAGGAGCCCCTTCTGGTACAGTTCCGTGCCGGGCGAATTGAGATACTTGGGCTGGGCGTCGCCCAGCGCACGTCCTCCGAACCCCACAACGCGGCCCCGGTCGTCCTCGATCGGGAAAATCACCCGGTCGATGAACCGGTCACGCAGTTCGTCGTAGGAATACTCGCGGCCTGTCTGCTCGTCACCGCCGGCAGGAATGACAATGCCGGTGGCAAGTCCTGCCGCAACAGGGATCTTCTTGGTCTCCAGCTGGGTTGCTATGGTCCGGCGGAACTTTGGTGCGTAGCCGATCCGGAACGTCTTTGCTGTCCCGCCCGTGAGGCCGCGACGTTCGGCGTAGGCACGGGCCTCAGCCGCCTGCGAGTCTTTCAGCATGAGGTTCCGGTAGTAGGTCGCGACCCGCTCGAGCAGGTTCAGCTGCTCCTGCCGGGCATCCTGGCGGGCCTTCGAGCTCTCGGCAGAACCGGAACTCTCCGGCAGGGTGACACCAGCCCGTTCGGCCAGCATCCGCATCGCTTCCGGAAATGTCATCCGCTCCTTCTGCTGAATGAAGGTGAAAACATCGCCGGAGGCCTTGCAGCCGAAGCAGTGATAAAGTCCCCGGACCGGGTCCACCGAAAAACTCGGGGTCTTTTCACCGTGGAACGGACAGAGGCCTTTCCATCGGTCACGCCCCGCCTTTTTCAGCTGGGTATAGCGGGAAACGATTTCCACGAGGTCGATCCGGCTGCGGATCTCCTCCTTGGCGCGTTCCCATTCCCGGTTCTGATCTGACATGGGGCTCCCGGCTGCAGGTAAAAGCTGCGCCACACAGTAGGTCCCGGCGTCAGCTGGCTCAAGCCCGGTGCCAGTGAGGCAGGCGTGATTGTTCCGGGTCAGTGCCCCTGCGGGGGAAGAATCTTCACCCGGCGGCCGTCGATCTTCAGCCGTTTCTGGGCGAACAGGCGAATAGCTTCGGGATAGATCCGGTACTCCTCTTCATGGACACGAGAGGCCAGCTTTTCCGGGGTGTCGTCGTCATCCACGGGAACCACGGCCTGCAGGATGATCGGTCCCGTGTCGACGCCCTCATCGACGAAATGGACCGTGCAACCGGTGAACCTGACACCATAGTCGATAACCTGCTCGTGGATCCGGATGCCTGGAAAGGCCGGCAGGAGTGCCGGATGGATGTTGATGACCTTGCGTGGATAGGCCCGGAGAAAAACCGGAGAGAGAATCCGCATGAATCCGGCGAGGCAGACGAGATCGGGCTCGTATTTTTCCAGTCGCGAGAGCAGTTCCTTGTCGTAAGATTCACGGGTCGGGAAATCCTTGTGCGAGACGATTTCCACAGGGATACCGGCGCGCCTGGCCCGCTCAATGACGAAAGCGGAAGGGTCGTTTGTCACGACGCAGACGATTTTCACGCCGATCTCACGCAGGACGCTCGAGTCCAGAATAGCCTGGAAGTTCGATCCGTAGCCGCTCGCCATGACGGCAATGTTCAGTTTTCCCTCGCCTAGCATAGGACGAAATCCTCTTCCTTCCGGTTCCGCGGCCGCCGCCGGATGACGCCGAGCCGCCAAGCCTTTTCCCCTTTCGCACACAACGTACGAAGAAGTCTGTCTCCCTGGCCGTCTTTTACGATCAGGCAGAACCCGATTCCGCAGTTGAAGGTGGCGAGCATCTCTGCTTCGGGAACGCCGCCCTCCTGCTGTAGAAGCCTGAACAGCGGGGGCATCTCCCAGCTCGCCCTGTCTACTGCTGCCTGGAGTACCGGGGGCAACTGCCGCGGAAGGTTTCCCGGCAGCCCACCGCCCGTGATATGCGACATGCCGCGGATATCAAACTTTCCAAGGAGCGGCAGCACCTGTTTCACATAGATCCGTGTCGGCTCCAGCAGTGCCTCGCCCAGTGCACGTCCGGTTCCAGGATATTTCCGGCCCAAATCCAGCCGCCGCGAGGTGATGATCTTGCGGACCAGTGAGAAGCCGTTGGAGTGAACACCGCTGGACGGCAGGGCGATGATTTCATCGCCTTCGCGGATTCGCTGGCCCGTCACAAGGGTTTTGCGGTCAGCGATGCCAACCACGAAACCGGCAAGGTCATATTCCCCCGGCTGATAGAAACCCGGCATTTCGGCGGTCTCGCCGCCGAGCAGTGCGCAGCCAGCCTGGCGGCAGCCTTCGGCGATGCCTGAAATCACGTCACGGGCGGCGTTCACGTCGAGCTTCCCGGTGGCGTAGTAGTCGAGAAAGAAAAGCGGTTTGGCTCCCTGAACGAGAACGTCATTGGCGCACATTGCCACGAGGTCGATGCCCACGGTGCCATGACGGCTCAGCTCAAAAGCGAGTTTCAGCTTGGTGCCCACGCCATCAGTGCCCGAGACAAGTACCGGATCGCGGTAACCGCGGGGAAGACGGAAAAGCCCGCCAAATCCCCCAAGCCCGCCCATCACACCCGGCACATGGGTGGACTTCGCCAGCGGGCCGATCCGGTCCACGAGGCGGTCACCCGCCTCCACATCCACGCCAGCGTCCTTGTAGGTAAGTCTGCTCGTCTTCTTTGCCACGTCTGCTCCGGCCCCGCTTGCGTACCTTAACGGCGCGTGAAGCGTCAAACCCCCGTCAACATGAAGGTTTTTTTCGTTGTGCCGGTCTTGGGCACAGGTCTATAGTAAGCAGGTTCAGGATGCTTTCTGCATCATTCAGGGGTGGCGGGAACTGCAACAGGCCATATGGTCTGTCCTTTTCCCAAGGAGGTGAGTGATGGACCGCAGTGCACTTCGTGAAAAGATTAGCCAGCTGAAACCGAAAAGGCCGGTGACAGCACCTGTGGATGCATCCATTGGCAAGCTGATTTCGGTCATGCAGGAACGGAAATTCGGCGCCATCCTGATTGTGGACGGTGAAGGGAAGCTTACTGGTATTTTCACCGAGCGCGACGTTCTCAACAAATTCGCGCTAAAGAACCTCGATCCGGAGAAAACGAAGGTTCGCGACCTGATGACAGCCAATCCGGCCGCTCTCAGCATGGACCACTCCATCGCCTTTGCCATGAACAAGATGTCGGTGGGCGGTTACCGGCACGTCCCGATTGTTGACGATGCCGGCAAACCGGTTGGTATTGTCTCGGTGAAGGATGTCGTGAACTTCATCGTCGAACATTACCCGCAGGAGATCCTCAACCTCCCTCCGGAACCGGAAGCCGCTTTCAGGACCCAGCACGGGGGCTGATCGCTCAGAGCCTTACGCGGCCGGAACGGAGGGCCTCGCCGGCTTTCCGGGCGCAGTTGCCCGCGATCGTGTCGATGTCAGAAAGATCGTAGGGTGGTTCCACTGCGCACCGGATTTCGGTTGCCGGAAGCGCTGATGCAACAACAATATCGTTGCCATCGCAGATTGTCAGTTCTGCGGAACCTTCCCCGACCGCCGGCACCGGAATCCCTCTCAATTCCGCCAGGATCACCTTGCGGACATGATCACGTTTGGCTTCATCGACGAGCACCAGATCCCGGCAGGTGCGTCCCGGGGTCTTGCCGTTTGTGGTTCTGGTCAGCGTGTAACCCTGCCACGGCCCCTTGGGAGGCTGGGGCGGAATGGACCGGGTAACAGCGGGCATTACGTCCCGGAGGATCTGCTGGGCGACGGAATCGGGCGGAAGTCCGCCGGTTCCTCGCCCCTGGAACTCGCGTTTCCAGTCGCCGTGGGTGGACCCGCAGACGGCGGGCGGGGCAGGCGTTTCTCCGGGGTTCAGTTTCGAGCCAAGGGCCGGCGTCACGCACCAGAAGACGGCCGCCGAGTACTGCAGCCGCCACTGGTCCTCACCCGTACGGGTTTTCTCCGGAAGTTTCTTTCCGACGGAGTAGTAAAGGAGCACATCCATGCTCACGTCATAGTAAGCGAGTGTGCCGGGATCAGACGGCCGGTCGCCGAGCACGATAAACCGCTGTCCCGTATCCATGTTGTTCCGCTTCAGCAGAACCGTGGCGGGCATGCAATGGCTGCCGTCATCTCCATGGAAACTCAGGTGACGGCAAACCGGGAAAAAGCGTACCTTTTCCGGGCTGGCGGTGCGGGCCGAACTTGCTGCCGCCAGCAGGGCGGTAGCCAGAACCAGAAGAATCGTCTTCACCTGTGTTTCATGTCCCTATTTCAGGTAACGGTCAACCGGAAGCCACCGGCATTGCTTGCGCGGTCTCACTGCCGCGCCTAGTGTTCGCGTCTTAATTCCTGAAAGTACGGGGTGACAACGGCGTATGTCGAGTGACGGCTTTTTTGAATTGAAAATCCAGTCGGTGGTTCCGCTGGGCGACGAACTGATTCATCTGACCGTTGGCACGGCAGGGACGCCGGTCGATTCTGCTCTCCGGAAGCCGGGACAGTATGTTCGCATGACGGCTGGCGGCCAGAAGCCCGGATTTTTTGCCATCGCCTCGCCAGTGACGGTTCGGGGCTCCCTGGAGTTTGTTCTGAAAAAGGGGAGCCCGCTGGTGGACTGCCTGGCCGGGATGAAAGCGGGAGATGCGGTCCGTTCGACCGTTCCGGAAGGTAACGGATACCCGATGGACAAGGTCTCAGGCGGAGCGGATCTCTGGCTGTTCGCCATGGGTACGGGGATTACGCCAATCCGGCCCGTCATTGAATATGCCCTTGCGAATCCTGGATGGGCCGGCAAGGTGCATCTATATTACGGCTGTCGCCGCCGCGATGTGGTTCCGTTCGCAGCCGATCTCGACCGGTGGCGGGCCGCCGGTATCGACGTGAACCTGGTCATCTCTTCCGAGGTAGGAGCGCATATCCAGACCGTATTCGAGAAGCAGTACCCTCTTGCCTCGGGCGTGATCTTCGCCTGTGGCAAGAAAGAGATGATCTCCGATCTGAAAACTGTCGCCGCCCGCACGGGAATCGGCGAAGGTAATGTTTTCCAGAACTTCTGAGCGCTATTTTTTCTTTGTCTTTCTCGGTTTCGGAGGGAGCCGGACCGTCAGCACGGCACATGGCGCGTGACGGACGACGTTCTCTGCCACCGAACCGATCAGAAGATGCGAGACACCAGTGCGTCCATGAGTGCCGATCACGATGAGATCTGCATTCACCTGTTCCGCGAACTCGCAGACCGCTTTCGCGGGACTTCCATCTACGGTCATTACTCTGGGCCGCGGGCCGCTATAGTCCGAGGGCTCGATTTTTTCCCACTGCTCGGCAAGTTTGCGGGCAGCTGATTCATGGATTTCCCGGAGCGCCTGTTTCGTCACTTCCATGCCGAGGCCGTATTCGCGGCCGAGAAGCAGCTCGGCGGGCGCCACAACATGGAGCAGGTAGAGTTTCTGTACAGATGGCTGTCCGGCGAGTTTTGCGGCGTGCCGGAGCCCTTCCAGGGATATGTCGGAAAGGTCGCTGGTGGCGACGACACACTTGAAGCTGACAGATGCCATTCTCCGGATACCCCATTGGCGTGTATTTCAGACCCGGAAAACTATTACTTCCGTCCGCAGTACTTGGCAAACCTTATCTGCGGAACCGGTTGAACTCCGGCTTGCGCTTTTCGAGGAACGCCTTCATTCCCTCGCCCAGCTCTTCGCCGCCGTAGCAGCCGGCGAGCAGTTCCGAGCCATGCTCGAAGGAGCTATCCATCGAGGCAATGGCATGGTTGAAGCTCATTTTTGCGATCCGGAGCGACTGAGGGGATTTGGCGAGGATGTCCTCACACACTTTCCGGGTCTCTTCCTTAAGCTTTTCGTGCGGAACCACACGGTTGCACAATCCCCATTCAAGCGCGGTTTTCGCATCAAGGCGGGGGCACAGATAGACAATTTCCCGGGCCCGTTTTTCCCCCACAATGCGGGGAAGCAGCTGGGTGCCGCCCCAGACCGGCACCGAGCCTACGGTCGGCCCGGTCTGGCCGAAAACCGCCCGGTCAGAGGCGATGGTGAGGTCACAGAACAGGTGAAGTTCATGGCCGCCGCCGAGTGCGTAACCGTTAACCATTGCAACCACCGGCTGGGGGCAGTCGCGCATGGCCTGGGAGGCCCTTCGGCAGGAGCGGAGAAACTCGCGGCCGGGGCCGGGTTTAAGGTCGGACATCTCCGAGATATCGCCCCCGGCGGAGAACGCCTTGTCCCCGGCACCGGTCAGCACGATGACGCCGCAAGAGGCATCCTTACCCGCGTCGTCGAAGGCGGTGGCCAGTTCGAGCAGGGTGCGATTGCGGAACGAATTGAGAACTTTCGGCCGATTGATCGTGATCCAGGTGATATGGCTGTCTTTCTCTACAAGAATATCTTCGTACGTCATAGCGACCTCGGGATGCCCGGGCACGGGCTGAATGCTTTCTGAAACGTGCCCAAATCTCGCCGGACTGCCGGAAAAACGCAACCTGGGACTGAAACCGGTTCATCGGGGCAATTGATTGACTCGCAAGTCAATGGTTATATTGTTCGTCGAGTGACGGTCACACAGTGCACACCGCCATCGGGTGCAACCGGAGACTGAAAAATGACTGAACCCGTACTGAGCCCGGTCGGCCCGCCCGAGAAGAATCCCTGGGGCGATACCACAGGCTGGAAACCCCTCGATACCCTTGTTGATGACTCCCTGCTGTCACTGCAGGAAGGAAGCCGCCGTCCGGACGGGATTCACCGCTACCACGGAGAGATGAAATTCGCTCACCCGGCCCTGATGGGTCCTCCCGGGCGGCTCCAGGGCGGCCTTCACTGCGTGGCGCGGATTTTCCCCATTGTCCGCCGGATTGGCCATCACGAGCACGCGGATACTTTCCCCTGCCGGATCTACGTGCGGCTCGAAAAGGGGCTCCCGCTGAACGAAACCGTGCCATATGAGGCGAACTATCACCGCAATCCTGACGGAAGCTGGTGGATCACCAGCCGGTTCTGCGACACTGACCGGCTGGACGCAGGCGCATGGTCAGTGGGCCGGAGTCCGCTTCTGGATCCCGCCCACTGGGAAAGCTGGAAGGCACGGTTCGAGCGCGCCGCCACCGATCCTGGCCAGAAAAGCATGCGGATCATGTCCACCGAATATCTCTTCGCGGAGGAGCTGTTCTGGACTGTCATTGATCCAGCCGCGCCTGCTGCGCCCGGAACCATGCTGAAGCTGTTTGAAGCGGATGGTGGTCACTACTCTGTCGCCTTCATCTGCTTCTATCTCGATATCATCGGTGCCCTTTCGAAGGCGGTTGACGGATTCAACCCCCAGTTTACGACCCAGGTGGCTCTGGAGATTTCCCAGGAGCGAATCCCGGTCAACGAGCCTCTTCTGATTATTGCCGACCGCGGCACACGTCGTCCCGCTGAACACTCTCGGGCCCGGCCGGTCGTGATCAATGGCGAGGAGCAGGGGACCACGATTGTGCAGACTCTGCTCGCCAGCCGGGACTTTTCCCGGGTGTACGCACACGGCTGGGTTGCGACTCATCCTATTGATACTAAAAAGGTGTTTAAAAGGGCGTCGTAATCCTCTGAAAACGGGAAGTCACCGGAGCCCAAAACCGGAAGTCTCAGGAAAGTTCCTTCAGAGTCTTTTCCGCCTTTGACAGTCTTGCGAGGAGTTTTTCCCGCCGCGAGCCCTTTGCCCTGTCGAGTTCAGCCTTGATCTTCGGAATCGAATTCTTGTAGCGCGTGATCCGTGCCAGACGCGTGGCCTCGGGATCTCTCGGCCCGCGCTTGCGGCCGAATCCGCCACGTCCTGCACCGGTACCGCTTGCAATGCCCAGTTGTTTGTCGAGCTTGCCCACTTCCTTTTCCAGGGCACGGATCTGTTTGATCAGCTCCTTGCGCCGGATTTTGAGCTTTTTAGCGTCCTTGCCGATGACGGATGCCTTTTTCAGAAGGGCTTTCCGGTTTACGGGCGAGAGTTTCAGCAACTGCTTGAGAAGGGTTTCTTCACGGCTTGGGCGGGGCATTTGGGACTCCTCGTTTTCCGGATTGTGAATGCTCGGCCGCTCTCGATACTGTCCGGAGCGTGAATATATGCCGGAATCAATGCTGTCACTGTCGAAGCAGCCCCGACACTAGAGTCAAAATATGCGAAATCCAAATATGTACTTATAAAGACACTGATATTTAAAATGTCATCTAACTAACGATTGTGAAAGCCATGTAAATGAATTTGCGAACGTTATTTATTAGACAGTGTCGAAACTGTGTGAATCTGACAATGTTTGTAAAACTGTTCCGGAATCTGAAAAACCCCGGAACCTGCCCGGGAAGCAGGGAACCCAAGGGTCTCGCGGCTTGACCAAGGCGGAAAACGGAGACGAACCAGAATCATTTTGGGCATATGAAATCGGTGAGTAACCTGGTGGGAGTTGTGGGACTCGAACCCACGACCAACGGATTATGAGTCCGCTGCTCTAACCGACTGAGCTAAACTCCCGGGCGCAAACTAGCACAGGAACTTGCGGCGGAAAGGCCCGGCCGATAAAAGTGAAATCCGGAACATGAACGAACTGCAGACGGAGACACTGGGGATTCCAGGAGAGGTAAAGCCCGGCGAGGGCCGGGTAGCGGCGACGCCTGAACTTGTGCGCAGGCTGGTGAAGCAGGGCGTCCGTGTGCTGGTACAGTCGGGAGCCGGAATCCGGAGCGGCTATCCGGACCGGGACTACCGGAAGGCGGGGGCGAGGCTGGTGCGGGATGCCGCCCGGGTCTGGAAAGAGTCGTCAGTTATCCTGAAGGTGAAGGAACCGCTCGGGCCCGAACTGAAGTGGCTTCGCCCGGATCTGCTCGTTGTGTGTTACTTGCACTTGGCCGCGGCTCCGGAACTCACGCGGGCCCTGCTGATGTCCGGTGCCATGGCGGTTGGTCTCGAAACGCTTGTGGATTCTGACGGCAAGGCACCGATGCTCATCCCCATGAGCAAAATTGCCGGCCGTCTGGCCATTCTGGAAGGGGCATTCCTCCTGGCCAAGCACCCTGACGGTATGGGTAAATACCTCGGGGCGGTTGCCGGTGCGCAAGCGGCCCAGGTGGTAGTATTGGGTGCAGGGGCCGCAGGCCAAGAAACGGTCCGGGCCGCCATCGGTCTTTCAGCGGACGTGACAGTCATCGACCGGAACGCAGCGGCACTTGAAAGTCTTTCCAGGGAATATGGTGGAGCCGTGAAAACCCACATGTCTGAACCGGCCGTCATCGAAGCATGCGTGAAAAGAGCGGATCTGCTTATAGCTTGTGCTTATCGTGCGGGAGAACGGGCACCGGTGCTCGTCCGCCGCAGTCTGGTGAAAAAGATGAAGCGGGGATCGGTCATCGTCGATATCGCCATTGATCAGGGCGGCTGTGTGGAGACATCCCGGCCGGGGACCCATGCGAACCCGGTAAGGGTGGTGGATGGTGTCATCCACTATGCCGTTCCAAACATGCCCGGAGCCGTGCCGCTGACCTCTACGGAAGCCTTTTCCCATGCCCTTGAGCCCCATCTGGTCCGGCTATTTCAGAACGATCCCCGGCTGGTCATCTATGAGGACCCGCTCTGGCGGAGCGGGCTGAATACGGTGGATCACGAAATCATCCATCAGGGCGTCCAGAAGGCATATTTTTACAAATAGTAGCAATAACTTGCGTGGTTCGCATCCGGATGCCGGACGGTGTATGATGATCTTCAAGCTACCCGCCCATGTGGGCGGTACCGGTGAGGGATTCCGCTTCGACAGGCAACAGACAGTCGCGGATTTACCCAAAGAATTATCCAGAGCCAGTCACCGGACGGATTAGAGACGGATCGAGTAATTTCATGACAGAGACGCCCGAGAGCGGTGCGGCCACCAGCGACAATTCCCCCAATCCCTTTTCGGTTTTCGGCCTTCACGAAAAACTTGTCTGGGGGGTCGAGGATCTCGGGTTCACCCAGCCCACGGAAATCCAGCAGAAATCCATTCCGATCCTTCTTCAGGGACGGGATATGGTCGCCTGTGCCCGCACCGGCACCGGAAAAACCGCTGCTTTCGGGTTACCTACCCTGAACCGGCTGGCTCCGGGGAAATCCCGCTCCCGGTACCCCAGGGCACTCATTCTTACGCCCACGCGGGAGCTCTGCATGCAGATCCAGACGAGCCTCACCGATTTCGGACGTTATCTTCCGCTCAAGACGGTGGCAGTTCTGGGCGGCATGGGCATGGCCGCCCAGATCAGCGACCTGAAAAAGGGTGCTGATATTGTGGCGGCGACACCGGGTCGCCTTCTGGATCTGGCCGAGCAGCGCGCAATCATGTTTGATGACGTGGAGGTTCTCATACTGGATGAAGCTGACCGGATGCTCGACATGGGCTTTATCCCGGACGTGAAGCGGATCATTTCAAAACTTCCTGAAAACCGCCAGTCAATGATGTTTTCGGCGACGATGCCGCCGGTG
>CAZSFB010000052.1:0-11476 GCA_964606035.1 uncultured bacterium
GGTGCGACCGGGACCTACCGGGCAGATCCATATCCGGAGCCGTTTGTCCGTGCGCGGGGACGCCTGGACCGTGCGTTTCTCGATTACCTCGTCGAGAAGCGCCGCTCCGGAGTCACCCGGCCCCACGACCCCGCCCCCGCGGCCTATGCACGGATTTCGAAGTTCGTCCGGACGCTCTCGGCGTCAGGCAGTGAAACAGCCGCGCTCTGGACTCCTGAAAATGGTGGGAAACTTTCTCTTGAATGTATTGATGCCTCCCGATTCCTCGCCTCCCGGTGGACCTCTGTTCACGCCGCCGTGTTGATGTCAGCCACGCTTTCCCCGGACCACTACTTCCGGACCACCCTCGGACTGCCGCCGGAGACGGTTTATCTTTCCTTTCCCTCCCCTTTCCCTCCGGAAAACCTGTCCATTGAGATCGAGGGATCTGTCTCGACCGCCTGGAAGGAGCGCGCGAAATCCCTGCTCCCTCTGGCCCACCGGCTGAGAGAGTTTCTGGAGCGGCCCGGAAACCGGGCGGTATTTGTTCCCAGCTTCGACTATCTGGCGATGATCCACGACGCGGTTGGTCTTCTCGAAGGCAAACGCTTTCTCGTCCAGTCCGACCGGATGACAGATGCCGAGCGGCAGGAGTTCTTCAGGGAGCTCGCATCCGGAAGCGGTGATGTGGTCCTGTGGGCGGCGCTCGGAGGGATTTTCGCCGAGGGCATCGATCTGCCCGGAGAACATCTGGTCGGCGTGGCAATCATCGGTCCCGGCCTTCCGAAACCGGACGCACCAAGAGCCCTTGAGCAGGAATACTGGAACGAGCAGGCCGGTGGCGAAGGGTTCGAGTATGCCTACCTTTATCCGGGGATGATCCGGGTGATCCAGTCAGCCGGACGGCTCATCCGGTCCGAAACGGACCGGGGCGAGCTGCTGCTCATCGACCAGCGGTTCACCCGGCCCGGCTACCAGAAACTGTTTCCGGCCTGGTGGCAGGTGTAGCGCGTTTGTGTCTTAAACCGTCTCGACCACCCGGGTGCCGGCCCGGCGGTCATGGGCAGTTTCGGCGCCACCCACGAGCAGCGGGAGTCCGCCCCAGCAGAAAATCAGGTTGAACGGCCAGAGCCAGAAATACCTGCGGATAACGAGTGCCGGCGTTGCGTCGGCGCCATCCCGCGCCACAATCTTGAGTTTCATGATCATGTCGCCCGGTGTCTGGCCGACGAGCGATACGAGTCCCACATAGAAAATCCCCTCAATGAGGGTTTTCAGGATCAGCAGTACCCACCAGGTCCGGGCAATCCATGCGCCCGGCTCATGGAACAGGGAGAACTCTGCACCCGTGAACTTGTCGGCGGCCACCACAAACAGCGCCAACGCGAAAAACGTGATGCCGGTGTCGATGAGATAAGCCGTTGCCCGCTTCAGCACGAGCTGGCGCGGAAGGGTGAGCCGGGGTTTCAGCCGGCGCAGCCTTTCCAGTTTTCCCGAGAAGCGGTTTTCGCCGCGAACACGGGTCCTGGCCGCCGCCGGAAGATCGTCCAGCTTGCCGGTGAGTCCGATCCCCGGTGGCGTATCGAGCCGGATGCCGATTCCCGACGCCTGGCCGATCACTTCTGCCGACATGAGCTGTGACTCCGGGGTCAGCTCCGGCCGGCTCTGGCCGAGCCGGAAACTGATCTGGTCTGGGTCAATGGGTTCCGGCGGCCGGAGGCTCAATCTCGTGGCCTGGTCTTCCGGCATTTCACCCGCTGAAAGATCCAGCGACATGGCGCCGGGAAACCGCCCGTCATTGAATGGCACGAGCGGTTCCGGACTCGGAACCACCGGTCCCTCAAGCCGCTGGGACATGTCCGTGATTTCGTCGAGGATCTGTTCGATGCGCCGTTCGGGTGGAGTCCACGACGGTTGGCTCACGCCGCCTGTGATAGTTCCGCGCAGTCCGCCACTGTGGTCATAAAGCACCGACTGGGGACCACTGGAGTCAGTCGGCGGGAGGATTGCGCCAGATGGAAAAGCTGCCGCGCTCGCCAGGGCCGGCACCTCTGCACCGATATTCGGATCGAACCCGTCAAAGGCGGATGGAATAGAGAGATCCTCCTCCAGCCTGCCGCCGGGGCCGGCATCGTCTCCGTCCAGATCATCATCGCGATCTTCGCCATGATCATCTCCACGGCCATCCGCCTCCGAATCGCCAGCCGAAAGAATCTCCGGGTATCCATTATTTGTGCCGGCGTCGGAAGCTTCCTCATCGTACTGGAGAATCTCCGGAAAGAGCGTCCGGACCGGCTTTTCGCCCGCCAATGAGTGCACTTCCTCACGGAGCGGTTCCCCGGCAACCCTGGCCGCCAGGTTGTCACTGATCTCGTCAATCCCGGGGGAATCGTCCGGAGATACAGCTTCCGCTGCAGGTTCCCCGGTACCGGTTTCACCTGTAAATCCAGTTATCTCCTGAGTCACGTGGGCACTTTCGTTTCTGCTATCAGGTGACCGGGTGATATCAAAAATCTCTTCCGCCGACCGGGCATGGACCGGCATCTCCAGTGCCGGGGTATCGGTGGCGGCCCCGGCCACAAGCCGGGTGAAGGTGTCATCTCCAGTACCGCCAGAGGGGGTGGACGTTGGCCCGGTTTCTGCTTTAGGAGTCACCGGATCCAGAACGGCTCCGGCACCATGGGTATCCAGCCGGATCTCGTCCGGGGCGATCATCGGGTTTGAGACATCAAACTCGTATTCGTAGACCGACTCCGGCAGCACTTCCACCGGAGCAGAGACTTCCGGAACAGGATCCGTGGAACCGGCTGCATTTCCTGCCGGATCTGCAAACCTCCGTGCGATGGGATCCCCAGCGACCGGCTTCGGTTTGGGCAGTTCGACTTTCGGCAGCTCCAGTTTCGGAACCTTGAGTTCCGGTAGCGGCCGTTCCGTGACCGCAAGAACAGGCGGCTTGGGAGGTTCCAGCGGCTTTGGCGGCAAAGGCGCCGGGGCTGGATGAAAACTCACTTCACCCGCATCTGCATGGATCTCGGGATCCATCACTGCCGGAACCGGCTCAACTTTTGCCGCCGGTTTCGCCTCTTCAATTGCGGGGAACCGGTCTGCCACCACTCGAACCCGGGGCTTCGATGAAGCGGCCAGGCGGAGCCCGGTGTCACCGCCGGTGGCGATAAATTCGGCATTCTTCTGGCCCGAAGCAATCTCGGCCGGAAGCGGCGCCGGGGCCCTGAGTTCAATCCCTTCCATCGCTACGGCAGGACGTCCAGCCAGGGCAAAAGAGTTCTCATCCGGCGGCGGGGCTGGCTCTGCTGCAACTGCGGCAAGTACGGACGGCTGTGCAGGCTGCCCGGCAGGAGCCTCCGGAGCTGCTTCCGCAACGGTTGTTTCAGGAACTGCCGGGATTTCTGCCACAGTGGGCCCAGCCACGACAGACGTCTCCGCAGATGAAGTTTCCGCTACCAGTTCCCCGGCAACAGCTCCCACCGGTACCCCGGAAGTTTCCGCAGCAACAGGTTCCGCAACTGCTGATGCTTCTGCCGGTTGTTCCACTGCGGCCTTTTTCCGGCGACGCTGGCTCTTTGGCTTTTCCGGTGCAGCAGCGGCAATTTCGGGGGCCGGTTCTGCCGGAGCAGTTTCCACAATAGCCTGGGTTTCCGGAACTGCCGCCGGAGCGGGTTCAGGCGTTGCTCCGGCGGCCATATCTGCGCCGGGCTCCGGCGAGTTTTGCATCACCATTGCAGATTCGGCCGCAACCGTGCCCGCCGTCGTGGTCCCGGTTGCGGCAGTTTCGGGTACAGGCGCTTCGGTCACTGGCGCCGATGCTGGAGTTTCAGAAACCGCTTCAGGCGCAGCTGCCTTCATGAGCACCGGTGCGGAAGCAGTCTCCGGGGTATTGATCTTTTCGTCAACGGTTGGCCGGGCAGGTGCCGCCCCCGCCCCGAGTCCGTTTCCGCACTTCGGGCAGACATCAAGCTGCTTGAAATAGAGATAACTGCAGGAAGGACAGCGCAAGGGCGAACCTCTGGTAAACCGTCCCCTCCTGAAACCGGTGGATTCCAGGCGGGCCGCGCCCTCAACACGTCGACTCCTCAGTTTATATACATTCAGCCGGGCAATTCCAAGAAATTATTGGTGTTTCAGGGAGTTACATAAGAACGGTATCACCGGCCGAGTACCAGTGCAGCGGCGGCAATGGCTGCCGTTTCTGCCCTGAGTGAAGTATTGACCAGATGCACCGGCCGAACCGATGGCCGGCCCAGGATCCATTTCCGTTCTGCGTCGCTCCACCCGCCCTCAGGACCCACCACGAGATGAAGCTCTCCTGGGAGCTCCGCAGAAGCTAGAGGCCGAGTGGGAATCCGGCCGGGGATCTCGAGAAGGAACGCCCCTTCCGGAATCTCTTCCAGCGATTTCAGCTCCCGGTAGCTAGGTATGTCGATCCGGCCGCTCTGCTCCGCGGCGCGGATCATGAGCCGCCGGAGACGGTCACCGCCACGCACCGGAGCGTTGGACCGCTGTGCCGGAAAGACACCAATCGCGGCAACTCCGAGTTCCGTGAGTTTTTCCGCGGCCCAGTCGAACCGGGACGGATCAAAGGCGGCCATCCAGACTGTCAGCCGCCGGGCCGGCACCGGGGAATCCGGAAGCCGGATGTCCGGATCGATTCGCACGAGCCACCGCCTGCCGTCCTTCACTGCCCGGCATCCCGACCTGAACCCCTGGTCGTTGAAACACTCGATGGCCTCGCCGTCGTCCAGACGGGTGGCAGCGAAATGGGTCGCCAGGTCACCCCGTACGGGGACGCCCTCCCCGGTAATGGGGGTCTCTTCCGGAGGCCAGTAAAACCGGTGCATTGATTCTACATAGAAGAGAGTGGTTCCGGATCGCAACTGTTATCAGATTGAGAATCTTTCTCACTTTGATAACCAGTTCTGGCCCCAGAATGAGAATCTCGCCCATTTGGAAACCACACCTCCGCTGGATAGCAAGGCATAATTTCTCTCTGATTACAGTCGGTTAAGGTCTTATCCCCCTACCCCATCACTCATTGGCACGGCTCCTGTAATAACCGGGGTGTCGAAAGCCAAGGAGTTACGCAGATGGTTCGCGAGGGAAGGAAATTTCGTCAGCTTGGAGCCGCAGGAGTTGCGGCGATGGCGCTCGGACTGGGCATCTTCACCGGTGCACAGGCCGCTCTCTACAACACCCGCAACGATCTTTCCGGCCAGTGGCAGGTCCAGGTGATGGAGACAACTTCATCGGGCTGGGTCGAGGCCACCGACACCTTCGAACTGAACGTCACCCGCTACACGATCGAAAAGACCGGTGTGGACGGGCAGAAGGCGGGAGTGATCTCGCGCCTCGACGACGGCCGCGTAACCCTTGACGGTCCGGTGACCGGCACCTGGCAGGTGTCAAAACTGGCCGACAACGTAATTGTTCTGGATGGCGACACGTCAGGCTCTTCCCTGTATCTGGTCCGGAAGTAAAGGAAAAAAACTAGATGTGGGACAGAAGGAACTGAAGGGCTTGAGCAGAGAAGCAACCTGATCGATGCCGCTTGCAGAAGACGGCCGGCTCCCGAAGGGGACCGGTCGTCAATTTTTTCGCTCCCGGGCCTCTGAAGGTTCCACGTGGAACCTCTGGTATCTACTCCCTGCCCTAGCCCCAGAATCATGTTTTCCAGCCGCCTTCCGCTCCTCAAATCCGAAAAAACCTTCTTTTCGGGCTTTCAACCCTTTACGGCCGCCAGAATATCCCCCATTAATGGCAGACGGTTTCAGGGACATTCAGGTTTCTGAACGAATGGCGGGTGCGGTTTTCCTTAAATGCTGGCCAAGCGGATCATACCCTGTCTGGACGTAAAGGACGGACGGGTCGTCAAGGGGGTGAACTTCGTGAACCTCCGGGATGCGGGTGACCCGGTGGAGATTGCCCGGGCTTATAACGACCAGCGGGCTGACGAGCTCTGCTTCCTCGACATCACCGCTTCCCACGAAAAGCGCGATATCATCCTCGATGTGGTCCGCCGGACTGCCGAGACAGTTTTCATGCCGCTTACCGTAGGCGGAGGCGTCCGGACCGTGAACGATATCCGGAGACTTCTCGAGGCCGGGGCCGACAAGGTTTCCATCAATACGGCCGCTGTCGAGAATCCCGATGTCGTGGACGAGGCCGCTCTTGCGTTCGGCTCCCAGGCGATCGTCGTCGCCGTGGATGCCCGGCGGGACCCCGATTCTGCCACCCCCAGGTGGGAGGTCTTCACACACGGCGGCCGGCGGCCCACCGGTCTTGATGCGGTGACCTGGGCCTGGGAAATGGCTCGCCGGGGAGCCGGCGAGATTCTCGTGACCAGCATGGACCGGGACGGAACCGGGCAGGGTTATGACCTCGAACTGACCCATGCCATCGTCCAGGCGGTGCCTGTCCCGGTAATTGCCTCGGGGGGTGTCGGAAAGGTCGAGCATTTCCATGAAGGGCTCGCCGAGGCCGGTGCGGATGCGGCGCTCGCTGCCGGGGTTTTTCATTTCGGCCAGATGACCATCGCCCAGGTCCGGGCCTATCTCCGGAAGCAGGGCGTTCCGGTCCGGCACGACCCCCGGGTCTGAAACCGGTTCCCGGATAGCCTAGAAGGTTCCACGTGGAACCTTCTGGAAAACAGCCACAGCCTTCCGGCCGGTTCCGTGTATACTCGCGCCCCTGAGCTCTTCTCTATCTTTGCCGTTCCGGACTGTAACCGTCGGCAGGGGAACTTGGGAGAGAGAACGAACAGAAGAAAAGGGAAGGGCCGGACGCTCAGCCGCTGGCCTTCAGACCAGATTCATGTCGAAGCCAAAGCCATCCAGAAAAAAGACCGTAGCCATGACCGTGGCACCCCGCCCCGTAATCCTGCCCGGGAAGAAACTCCTCGCACTGGTAAAGTTCGACACCAGTGGTCTTGTGCCAGTAGCGGTTGTGGACCGTGAAAGCGGAGAACTTCTCATGCTCGCCTGGTCAAACCGGCGTGCCCTCGAACTTTCCCTGAGCACTGGCTTCACGCACTTCTGGTCACGCTCCCGGAAGTCGCTCTGGAAAAAGGGCGAGACCACCGGTCACGTGCAGCGGATTGAATCCCTGGAACTGGACTGCGACGGAGACACGCTTGTCGCCCGCGTGGACCAGACCGGTGTTGCCTGCCACACAGGTTCCCCCACCTGTTTCTACCGGCGGACCACAACTGAAAGCAGTTCCAGTTCAAGGATCCTGTTCGAGCTGCTCCGGACTATCCGGTCGCGGCGGGGAACAGATCCGGAGAAAAGCTACACGGCAAAGCTGCTCAGCCAGTCCGCAGAAAAGCGCGGGAAAAAGCTGCTCGAGGAAGCCAGTGAACTCCTGCTCGCTTCCGTGGAGCTCGAACGCGCCGGAAAGAAACCGGCGGGCAAGGGCAGGGTGGCAGACCCGGCTGCCAGGGCCGCCGCGATCTCCGAAGCAGCCGACGTGCTGTATCACTACCTGGTCGCTCTCGAAGGACTGGACCTAAGGCTCACCGACGTGTGGCAGGAACTCGGAAAACGGTTCGGCCTCTCGGGCATCGAGGAAAAGCGGCGGCGAAAGAAAACCTGACGATAGGTCTGACGGGGTGTTCCACCGGGACCGGCCATAAATTGGTTATCATAAAAGACAACTGCCTTGTCCGGTAACATCTGGCGGGACCGCACACCTGCATCCGCTACCCCTGGAGCGAGCCGATCTTCTGGCCCATGCGGACCGGGGCATTGTCTTCAAAGGGGTCCAGGGCGGCGCGGCCCTTCTCCCAGAAACAGATGACCGTGGAACCGGCCCGGAACAGGCCGATTTCGTCACCCCGCTCGACCCGGACCTTTCCCTGGAACGTCCGGTCAGCGGGAAGTCCCCGGGGCAGGGGATTCACGGTGCCTTCCCAGAGGGTCTCGATTCCGCCCACGACGAGCGCACCGACGAAGACAATCGCCCAGCGTCCAGCCACCGGGTCATCGAACTGGAGCACCACCCGTTCGTTTTCCGAGAACACACCCGGCAGACGGTTCACCGTATCCGTGGAGACCGAGAACAGCTTTCCGCCGAGATGGATCCGGCGGAGCAGCGTTCCCGCGTTCGGGGCATGGACCCGGTGATAGTCTTTCGGTGACAGATAGATCGTACGGTAGGGGCCACCCTCGTACAGAAGTGCCAGCGTGGGGTCCCCGAGAAGCCGGGAGATTTCGTAGTCGATCCCCTTGGCCTGGATGGCCCGGCCTTTCTCCACGATCCCGCTTGCGGCCACGGCCCCGTCAGCAGGCGAGGCCAGCGCACGCAGATCCTCAGGCATTGCCCGTGTTCCCTCCTTGAGCCTCCGCGTGAAAAAGTCGGTGAAGGACCGATAGTCCTCCATCGGGCGGGCCATCTCCTCCAGGTTCACGCCGTACCGCTTCGCGAACCACCGGAGAAATAACCTGACAAGCCACCGGGGACGTTCGCGCCGGCCAAGCCAGCCCACCAGTCCCGAAAGCCGCCGCTGTGGAAGAAGTGCCTGTAGGGAGGGATTCATAGATAGTCTGATAAGGTTCCTAGCAGAATCACCGGGCCCCCGGCCAAACTCCCGCAACAATTCAGTAACAGCCTCACGAGGGAGCGAACCTGTAAAAACGGCCTTTCTACAGCCTTTTCGGCCACTACTGACACAGGCGGTTGATAAATCTCAAAACAAGACAGAAAAAAGACCACGTGATTTCAATAGTTTGCATGGGCCATGTCCACCCGAAATGCCTATAACTAGTTGTAATTACTAGCTTTTCCAAGCCGGTTGTAGTCAAATCACAAAGCCAGGGGTTCTTTTTCGTGTTTTTTCGGCCATTTATACAGGGTTATCCACCGCTGTGGAAAACTTCTGTGGATTGCTCTTGTCCTTCCAAAATGATTTTTCTATTGTAATTTCAATGACTTATAACTCTCTTTTGGGCCCCCCGTTGCAGTTGTGTAAGAGACGGCTATAGTTTTCACAACTTTGGTGGTCACGGGGTTTCACCCGTAAATTGAGAAGGTTATCTGCTGATCCGGCCGGAAACGGTTTGATCAGATAGCGAGGGGTTTTTCTTCAAAGAAATCGGGTGCTTGGCCGTAAAGTAGGGCGGCCGGGAATCCTGAGATCTCACGGTTATCCACTGGACTGAAAATCTTGTGGATAACCGCACGGAAAGCTTGCTTGCAATTCGACGAAGGTGGTCGGGGGCTAGATGAGACAAGTGTGGGAACAGAACCAGGAGCTGCTGAAAAAGTATATCGGTGAGCAGCGCTATAACTTGTGGGTCAAACCCCTGCGTGTCTCACCGGACAGCGGTGAAAGACATCTGGTTCTGGAAACCACCGACGATTTCAGCCTGGGCCAGATTGAAAAAAACGACATCATCTCCAGCATACGGCATATTCTGGCCGAGCAGGGTGTTACTGACAGCGATATCCGGCTGAAAGTCGCCGCCCGAAACCCTTCCCCTGTGGCGGGCCGACAGGGCCGCAGCACTGAAACCGCCGAGGCGGTCTCAACCGACAGCATGGGCAGGGCAACCTCAGGTGAAACAGCCGGCCTCGCCGCCAACCGGCTGACCCGCCGGCGTCTCATCGAGCATTTCACCTTCGACCGCTACATCGTCGGCGACACGAACCAGTTTGCCCACGCCGCGGCCCAGGCGGTCGCCAACGGCACTAAGAACTCCACTCGCCCGCAATACAACCCCCTGTTTATCTACGGCGGCGTGGGCCTCGGCAAGACACACCTCCTGAACGCCATTGGCCACCAGCTGCTCCGGCAAAACCCGAGGGCCCGGGTCGTCTACGCCTCCGGCGAGGATTTCACGAACGACGTCATCACAGCGCTCCAGACACGGCGCACCGAGGAGCTCCGCCGGATCTACCGGCACGAGTGCGATCTGCTGCTTATCGATGACATCCAGTTCATCGCCGACAAGGACGCGACACAGACCGAATTCTTCCATGTGTTCGATGCGCTTCACTCGGCCAAGAAGCAGATCGTTCTCACCTGTGACAAGCACCCGGACGAGCTCAAGGGGATCGAGGACCGGATCATCAGCCGGTTCGAGTGGGGACTCACCGCCGACGTAAAGCCGCCGGACATCGAGACCAAGCTTGCCATCCTCAAGTCGAAGGCGGCCGAATACAGCTTTGCCATGCCGAACGATGTCCTCATGTTTCTCGCCAAGCACTGCGGCGCAAACATGCGCGAACTGGAAGGCGCCCTTACCAAGGTCATGGCAAGCTGCTCGATGCTCGGGTCCACACCCACCCTGGAAAGTGTCACCCAGCTGCTCCGGCCCCCGGTGGTCGAACCAAAACGCAAGCCCACCATTGATTCCATCATCCGGACGGTCGCCGAATATTATGACGTCACGGAGACAGAGCTGCTCTCCAAGCGCAAGTTCAAGCATCTGGCGCTGGCCCGCCAGGTGGCCATGTTCCTCAGCCGGGAACTCACCGATGCAAGTTACCCGATGATCGGTAACGCCTTTAACGGCAAGGATCACACAACGGTCATGTATGCCGTGGACCAGATCAATTTCCGCCGGGAAAATGATGTCGACTTCCGCCACCAGCTTGAAATCATTCAGGAGCGGATCTCCAGCTCCTGACCGCCTGAACCAACGGTTCCTTCATCCCACATGGAAAGGACGGCTCTGAAGCCGTCCTTTCGCTTTTAGCAACCAATCAGGAATGCTTTGCCCGCCAGCCTGAAAGGTGCCCTGTGCAATGGCCGGGGGTACCTCATGAACTGCATGGGGAAAGATCCTCTTTCAGACCGACTTATCCACGACAATTCCAATTCTTCAGAGAAACAATATTTGTTCTGCACAATATACACCCAGGATGTTCCGGTATCTAACCCGCCAAAGTCAGTAACGATATTCCTGTTATCCCCAGAGTTGTTCTTTCCTACTACTCCTACGATTCTTTTTTATATATAACCGGTATAGACGTTTCCCTCTTCCACAAGCGCAGCTAGGATCAGAAGCTGTAATTACAGGGGTCGCAGGAGTTTCAGAAGGTCTATGGAATTCACCATTGAACGCAGTCTTTTTTCGGACGCACTGAAATCCGTCCAGGGTGCAGTCGAGAAGCGCAACACCATGCCGATTCTCTCGAATGTTTATCTGAGCGCCGAGAAGAACGAGGTTACGCTCATCACGACGGACATGGACGTGGGCATACGGCTGTCACTTCCGGCAGAGGTGAAGAAATCGGGTTCGTTCACCCTGGGAGCCAAGAAGCTCCTTGAGCTCGTGCAGCAACCCGCCGGCGACAAGGTGACCGTGAGGCTTCAGGACAACAACCGCTGCCAGATCATCGTGGGACGGTTCCAGCCGACCATGTACGGCCTTCCGGGTGAGGATTTTCCTCCACTGCCACCCTATGACAAGGGACAGTTCTTTACGTTCGATTCCAAGACACTGCTCGACATGATCGAGAAGACTGTCTACGCGGCTGCAAT
>CAZSFB010000053.1:0-11265 GCA_964606035.1 uncultured bacterium
GTCGTCCGGGAACCCACAGCCACTTTTTCGGGGGTCCCCGGCTTCAAGGACCTGCGCTGCCGCCAGCGGACTCCCCTCGGCAACCTCTTTCTGGCCGGGGACTGGACCGACACCCAGCTTCCTTCGACGATGGAGAGTGCCGTCGTGAGTGCCGAAAAGGCGGCGAGGGAACTGAATCGCTTTCTGGACCGGTAGGAGAACCGGATTTCATCAGTCTCAGGCGTCCGCTCCACATGCGGCTCCGGGGCGTGTGACACTACCTGTCACACCCCTGTGCTATTTTTTTGGATGGTGAGGGAAGGTGCAGCCCGGAGATTCACAGAAAAATGTTTTTCTGTACAGGTTATCCCCAGCATCTCTGCAACGTCCTTATGGCAGTTTCCGCTAGAGTCGCGCCACTCCAGTCCGGATGGGAAAGACCGTGGACGACCTGAAACTGATCTCGAACCGCGCACACCGCGGTGACAGTCCGGCACCGTCGCAGACGCCGGCCAACACCGAAGCCGAAGAGGCGGTGCTGGGCTCGATCCTGCTGGACAACAACGCACTCGACCAGGTGGACTTCCTGGAGCCGGCGGATTTCTACTCCGCCTTCCACCAGCGGATTTTCGAGGCCATGCGGGAGCTCACGAAGGCACAATCGCCGGTTGATCTCGTGTCACTGGCAAACAGGCTCGAGACGCAGGGTGTCCTCCAGCAGGTGGGAGGCAGGCTCAAGCTCCAGGCGCTTCTTGAGCGTGCCGTCACCGTGGTGGATATCCGGTACCACGCCACCCTGATCCGGGACAACTCGGTCAAGCGGGCTGTGGCGAACGTGAGCGGCGACCTGCGGGAAAGGGCCTACCAGCCGGACGTGGATGCGGGCATCCTTCTCGACGAGGCGGAAGAGACGATCCTCAATATCCGCCAGCGCCGGAACAAGGAAAATGTACCTCACGCCGATGTCATCGTCCCGGCACTCTTTAACGATCTGGTCAGCCGGTGGGAGCAGGAAGGGTCCCTTGGTGTCCCGACCGGCTTCACGGATCTGGACGAGATGATCACGGCATTCCAGCCTGGCAACTTCGTCGTCGTTGCCGGCCGTCCGGGTTCCGGAAAGACCTCCATCGTGATGAATATCGCCAAGCACGCGACCAGTCTTGGACTGGACCCCGACCGGCCGGATTTCGAGCAGGTCAAGCCTCACCCGATCATCGTATTTTCGCTCGAAATGAGCTCGAACGAACTGATGTTGCGAATGCTGTCGTCCGATACGGGCATGTCCACGAAGAACCTGTCACGCCGTGGCGGATTGACCGACTCCGGGCGCGTCCGGCTTGACTCTAGCGCCCATGTGATCTCGAAATCCCCCCTCTGGGTGGATGACAATGGCCGCGTCTCCACGCTCGACATCCGCGCCCGTGCGCGCCGGATCAAGCGCGAGATAGAACGGTCTGGAAAGTACCACAAGACCGGAATGGTGGTGATCGACTATTTGCAACTCATGGACGGCCCGCCGGGCTCCTCCCGGAATGCGAACCGGAACGACATCGTGGGGCAGATCTCCCGCGACCTGAAAATGCTTGCCAAGGAGCTCGAGTGGCCGGTGGTGGCACTCTCGCAGCTGAACCGGAAATCCACCGAACGCAATGACCAGAAACCCCAGCTCTCGGATCTCCGCGAATCTGGGGCCATCGAACAGGACGCTGACCTGGTGCTTCTCATCCACCGGCCTGAGATGTTTGTCCCCTATGAGGTCGCCAAGGAAAAGAAGTGGCTGGGGCTCGCCAAGATCATTGTCGCCAAGAACCGTCATGGTCCCACCGGTGACGTGAATCTTACCTACCTGAAGGAAATCACCCGGTTTACCAACCGTGCCCGCGAGGATTATGACGGGGCCCCGGTGGACGACTAAGGATAAAGAGGCATCCCAGTCTATGAGCCCACGCAAAACTAGACGTGTCGGTCTAATTTAGGCGTCTGCCAGCAGGCCGGATTAATTTATAAGTATTCGTAATTATTGCATATTTTATGAATCAGCAATGTTCGTTGACGCCCCGCCCACAGATCACTACATTGTTGGCTGTTAATGGCCCCGGCAACAGGGGCCCCTATCACCGGGCTATAATTATCCCCTGACCGTTCAGGTCGAGGTCATTCAGAAAACAGATGTTCAAGAGCGAAGCTGCCCTGTCCCTCATACCCCTGCTTATTGCCAACGGTCTCATCCTCATCATGTGCGGAGTCTACGCCACCAAGCGCTACCTGCTGGGACGGGAGGGAAAAGCTGCACGTTCATCCGCCGGCAAGCGGGTGGAAAGCGCCATGCTGTCCAGCTTCTGGCGTGACTTCTGGTACTGGCTCACTGAACCGGTCGAGAAGTTCCTGATCCGCATTCATGCCACACCGAACTGGATCACCACGTTCGGCGTCCTTCTGTCATTCGGAGCAGGCATTGCGTACTACCTTGGCCACGTCGGCACTGCAGGCTACCTCGTCATTGTCAGCGGCACCTGTGACATGTTCGACGGCCGGGTGGCCCGGGCCACCGGCCAGCAGACGAAATCCGGCGCCTACTATGACAGTGTGATGGACCGTGTCGGCGAATCCATCGTGATGATCGGTATCATGGGCTACTTCATGGGCCACTGGATGTTCTGGGTCACCTCGGTGGCCATGATGGGCTCCTTGCTCGTCTCTTACACGAAGGCCCGTGGCGAAGGCATGGGCGTTGACTGCAACATCGGCATGATGCAGCGGCCGGAACGGATCATGTATCTGGCCACGGCCTCACTGTTTGATCCGATGTTCAAGGAGTTCGTTGCCCCGCTGTTCGGCTGGCGGACGGATGTCCACTACCTGCTGATTCTCGTCGTCATCGTCATGGCGATCTTCACCACGATCTCCTGGATCGAACGGATGGTCTGGATATTCCGGGAGCTGGAATCCCGGCCGGGGGACAACACCTCGGTGAAACCATCAGCCGAAATCCCGCCCCCGGTGGCGGTGGATACAGCCCCCAAGCAGGTCTGAAGCGGGCGGAAAAACCTGAATATGCCCGAATCAAGAATCCAGACCTACGAGGAATTCTGGCCGTTCTACGTCGGCGAGCACCGAAGCCCGGTTTGCCGCGGCCTCCACTATTTCGGAACCGGACTCGCCGTTACCTCGCTGCTCGCCGGCATTTTCACGCTGAACCCGGTGCTCGCCGGGATCGCACCGGTGCTTGGTTATGGGCCCGCCTGGACTGGTCATTTCTTCATCGAAGGCAACCGCCCGGCGACATTCAAATATCCGTTCTGGTCCTTCATATCGGATTTCAAAATGCTCGGCCTGGCACTGCGCGGCAGGATGGCGGATGAAGTGACCCGCCTCTATGGCTCACCAAATCCGCCGCGTGAGGCTCCGCTGCTCGTCACCCGGTAGAGCACCGGGGATATCTTTCTTCAGCCTGCCAGCCGCTCACCATAGAGCTTGTCGTAGTAACTTCGGTACGGGCCGTGGATGATTTCTTCCCACCAGGCCCGGTTGTCCACATACCACTGGACCGTCTGGCGTAACCCTTCGTCGAACCCGATGCGGGGTTCCCATCCCAGCTCCTCACGGGCACGGGTGGCGTCGGTGGCGTAACGGAGATCATGGGCCGGCCGGTCCGTCACGAAGCGGATGAGGGATTTCGGCTTGCCGAGCTGATCAAGGATCCGGTCCACAATCTCCAGATTCCGCCGCTCCTGGTTCGCGCCGATATTGTAGACACGGCCCGGCTGCCCGCGGAGCAGCGCGGCAACAATGCCGCGGGCGTGATCGCGGGCATGGATCCAGTCCCGCACGTTGCGGCCGTCACCATAAACCGGGAGCGGCCGGTCGCAGAGAGCATTGATAACCATGAGCGGAATCATCTTCTCCGGGAACTGGTAAGGACCGAAGTTGTTGGAACAGCGGGTCACCACCACGTCCATACCGAAACTCTTGTGGTATGAAAGTGCAGCAAGATCCGCCGCCGCCTTGCTCGCGGCGTAGGGGCTCGTGGGATCCAGCGGTGTCGTCTCCCGAAACTTTGACTGCCCGTCATCGGGAAGGGAGCCATATACCTCGTCGGTGGAGACCAGCACGAACCGCTTCACGCCGTGACGGCGAGCGGCATCGAGAAGTGCCGTCGTTCCCATGACGTTCGTGCGGAAAAACGCCTGCGGCCCCTGGAGCGACCGGTCCACGTGGCTTTCGGCGGCCAGATGAAGCACGGCGTCGAAGTGGCCAAACCGGAAAACACTCTCCAGCCGGTCTGTATCGCAGATGTCATCACGGATCAGGCGGTATTTGTTGTTGCCTTCCAGGTCAGATAGGTTACGGCGGTTCCCCGCATAGGTGAGCACGTCCAGGTTGGCGACAAAATCCAGATCCGGAACCAAGTTCTCCTCGAACAGGACCCGGATCAGGTTGGACCCGATGAATCCGGCACCGCCGGTCACCAGGATGTGCTCATAACCGGTCTTGATCTTCTCTTCACTCACCCTGGATCACCTCCACAACGGGCGCAAAAGCTAGCACAGCCGGGGCCACACCCCAAAAAGCACAAGGGCGGATCCTTCAGCAGATCCGCCCCGAGGCATCCTTCAAGCAAGGACTCTTCAGCCCGGTCGATCAGGCCTCGGCCGTCTCCGCGGCCACAACCGTGACCACCACTTCCACCGACAGATCCTGGTGGAGCTTCACCGGTACGCGGAAATCGCCAATCTGCTTGATGGGCTGGGCCAGCCGGATGTCGCGGCGGTCGATGGCCGTGAAACCCTTGGCGCGGATGGCATCGGCCACATCGTTCGCGCCGACCGAGCCGAATAGCTTGCCACCTTCGCCGGCCTTGGCCTTGACGGTAACCTGCAGGTCCCTGAGCTGCTTCGCCAGCGACTCCTTGGCTGCGCGAATCTTGCGGGCCTTGTCCTCGGCCACTTTCAGTTCGTGCTTCATCTGGGCCACGTTGCCTTCATTGGCCAGCACGGCGAGGCCGCGGGGGATAAGGTAGTTGCGGGCATAACCGTCACGGACATCCACCACCGTGCCGATCTGGCCGAGCGTATCGATCGTTTCCCTGAGAATCACGCGCATGATTTTTCTCCAAAATTCCACCGGCAGGACCTTCCGGGCCCGGCCGGGAACGACGCCTAATAGCCAGTCACAGGCGGTGGGTCAAATCCCTTTAAATATCAAGAAGTTACTGGTCTCCAGACCCGCCGGAAGCACCCGGTTTCGCGAGCCGCGTCCGGAAATCGGCCCACAGGTCCGCAATCCCCGCCCCGAGCACCAGCGGTGACAGGGTGACCACCGCAAAATAGGTCAGCCAGACCGGGATCCCGAGTTTCCGGAAAAGGACCGCCGAGACTGCCATTCCCTGGGCGAGATATGGCACCGCCGCGAAATAGAGATAGCCCACCGCCACGTGGTAGTGATTGTCCCACTCCCGCGTCAGCCCGAATCCGGCGGTCACCAAACCCAGCAGCAGCGCCGGAGCCATGACCCATTCGGGCAGCCTGAAACAAAAAAGATCCTCCCGGCTCCAGACACCTGCAAACCGGACCAGTTGTACAAGGCAGAGCGCGATCCAGGCGGCTGTACCTGCCAGAGCCAGCCCTGGGGCCATATAGGCGCGCTGGGGCAGGAGTGCTTCCTGGGCCTCGCGGACTGCCTGGAACGCCACCTCGTCGGGCACCAGCCCGCGGGATTTCTGGAGTTCGAACGCCTCGTTGAGCGTCGCCTGCATTACCCGGAGAATGGACGGGTAGAAATCAGGCCCTGACATCACCGCATAGCCGATAATCCCGGCAGCCATCGGAGTCAGGGAAAAGACGAGCACACGGAAAGCCATCGGGCTGAATGGCTGTTTTGCCCGTCCGCTTTCGCCTGCCACGGCACCGAAAAGGAATGAGGTGGCGAAGACCGCGAGCCCGCCCCAGATCCGTGTGCCGCCCGTAAACCACATGGCACCGGCCAGGCCTGCACCGCTGCTCGTCACTAGCAGGAACAGGTATCCCGTGATCCGCGAACGCCGCACGACGTTCACCGCACCCGCCACGGGCAGCGCGATCATCACAACGAGATGAAACAGCGCGAACAGAAGCTCAACAAGTATGATCATGTCACCTCAATGGCAGAACCCCTGATTGACGAGGCCCATCACGCCGAAAAAGAAAGGGCGGACCATCAGGACCGCCCCTTCCGTTCAGGCAGGCACGTCCGGCCGCTCAGCGGCGGTTGGACTCGCCCACCGGCAGAAGGGCCATGTTGCGCGCACGCTCGATGGCGACTTTGAGCTGCCGCTGGTGCTTCGAACAGGCACCCGAAATCCGGCGTGGAACGATCTTGCCCCGCTCGCCCACGAACATGCGGGTTGTGCGGGTGTCCTTCCAGTCGATGTAGTGGGTCTTGTCCACGCAAAAACGGCAGACCTTGCGCCGGCCAAAGCCGCGCCGTCCGCCCTTCTTGCCTCCGGGACCGCCCTTGCCGCCCCGGTCTCCGCCCTTGCCGCGGCCTTCGCCGCCCTCGTCACGTGATTCCCTGTTGTTCTCTTCAGCCATGGATAGGTTCCTCAGAATTTCCGGTTAACTGGATTGTTACGGCAGGAAAGCTCACGCCTCGGCGTCAGCTTCCCCCTCGGCGGCCGCAGGCTCCTCGCGGTGGCGGCGGCCTTCGCGATCGCGATCCCGATCGCGGTCACGACGTTCACGCCGGTCTTCACCACCGTCGTCCTCGTCGCCGTCACGCATCGGACGCTCTTTCTCGGCCTCGGCGCGGGCCTTGGCCTTGCGCTCGAGCTCCGCGAAGTCCGGGCGTTCTTCCGGGCGGATGATGAGATGCCGCCAGGCGTCGTCCGCGATCTTCAGGGTGCGGTCCAGCTCGCGAACCGTCTCCGGGCTCCCCTCGAAGAAGAACAGCGTGTAGTGACCCCGCCAGTTCTTGTTGATCCGGAAGGTGAGCTTGCGGGTTCCCCAGTCGTCCCAGTGGACGACGGAGCCGTCGAGCTTCTTCACCGTGGATTCGATCTTCTCCCGCAGGGGTGCGCGGGACGCTTCGTTCTGGTCGGGTGGAGAAATGACCAGACACTCATAGAGGTGCTTCGCCATAAGGAACTCCTTTCGGGCAATGTCCGGCAGATGGGTTTGATCCGGACAAAGTCCCCCGGGATAAATGCCTGCGGACTGTCATGGCATGTCCGCAACGGCCCCGGGGGCAAGGCGGCCCTCCTGTTAGCCCGCCCCCGCCGAAAGGGCAAGGACCGTCCGGCTCCGGGCGCAAAACAGAAAAGGCCCGGCAAAAGCCAGGCCTTTTCCCAAGTAAATACCAGTAGTTACAGCGGTGCCGGCAGCTCCGTCCCGCCCTGCAGGTAGATATCCACGTGGTGGGCTGCCGTTCGTCCTTCGGCGAGCGCCCAGACGACGAGCGACTGGCCACGGGTGGCGTCACCGGCTACAAACACCCCGTCCACGCTCGTCCGCTTGTTCGGCGTCGCCTTGATATTGCCGCGGGGATCAAGCTCAAGACCCAGATCCTGCACGAGCTTACTCTTCTCCGGGCCCAGGAACCCGAGCGCCAGGAACAGCATGTCGCACTTCACCTCAAACTCCGAACCGGGGATCTCCTCGAAAGTCATCCGGCCGTCAGGGTGTTTCGTCCAGTTGAGACGGATGCAGTGGAGCTTCTCCAGCTGCCCGTTCTTTCCCGAGACCGACTTTGTGGAAATGGCGTAGTCCCGCTCGCCACCTTCCAGATGCGCCGACGAGGTGCGGTAAATGAGAGGCCACAACGGCCAGGCATTGTCCTCGGCGCGGGTATCCGGCGGGCGCGGCATCAGCTCAAACTGCTTCACCGATTTCGCCCCCTGGCGGTGGGATGTGCCGAGGCAATCCGCTCCGGTGTCGCCGCCGCCAAGGATGACCACGTCCTTGCCTTCAGCCGAGGGGAACTCCTCCGGCGGAATCTTGTCGCCCGCCTGCCGCTTGTTCGACGGAGTGAGGAAATCCATGGCGAAATAAACACCCTTCAGGTCACGGCCGGGGACCTGGAGGTCCCGGGGCTGCGTGGCGCCTACAGCCAAGACGATGGCGTTGAACTGCTTGCGCAGTTCAGCCGCCGTGATGTCCACACCCACGTTCACCTTCGTCCGGAAGGTGACGCCTTCGGCCTTCATCTGCTCCATGCGCCGGTCGATCAGGTGCTTGCGCATCTTGAAGTCCGGAATGCCGTAGCGGAGCAGGCCGCCGATGCGGTCGGCACGCTCAAATACCGTGACCTCGTGACCCGCCCGTGCAAGTTGCTGCGCGGTGGCGAGACCCGCCGGGCCGGAACCGACGACCGCAACCTTTTTACCGGTCCTGCGTTTGGGCGGCTCAGGCCTGATCCAGCCCTCGCGCCAGGCATGGTCAATGACCGTCACCTCGATCTGCTTGATCGTCACCGCTGGCTGGTTGATGCCGAGCACACAGGCGGCCTCGCAAGGAGCTGGGCAGATGCGGCCGGTGAACTCGGGGAAGTTGTTCGTGGCATGGAGCCGCTCGATGGCGTCCTTCCAGCGGTTCCGGTACACAAGGTCGTTCCAGTCGGGAATGATGTTCCCGAGCGGGCAGCCGTTGTGACAGAACGGAATCCCGCAGTCCATGCAGCGGGAAGCCTGTTTCTGGAGCTTCTCCTCGGGGAATGGCTGGTAGCACTCCTCGTAGTCGTGGATGCGCTCCTCCACCGGACGGTAGCCCGGCAGTTCGCGGTCGGTGATCTTGAGGAATCCGGTCGGGTCACCCATGAGCTTTCTCTCTCAACCTCCTCATCCGGCCTTGCGGCGCTGCTGTTCCAGCACACGCCGGTAATCGGTCGGCATCACCTTGACGAACTTGCCCTTCAGGGCGTTCCAGTCCTTCAGCACCCGTACCCCCACGTCGCTGGCAGTGTGTTTCACATGTTTCTCGACAAGGGCCCGGACCGTGGACTCGTCGTCCGCGTCCTCGAATCCCGACAGCCCTACCATCTCCTGGTTGCAGCGGGTGGAGAAATCCCCCGCCTCGTCCAGCACGTAGGCGACGCCACCGGACATGCCGGCCGCAAAGTTGCGGCCCGTGCGGCCGAGCACGACCACCATGCCCTTGGTCATGTATTCACAACCATGGTCGCCGGTGCCCTCGACCACCGCACTCACGCCGGAGTTGCGTACGCAGAACCGCTCACCCGCGACTCCGCGGAAGAACGCTTCGCCGCCCGTGGCGCCGTAGAGGGCCACGTTGCCGATGATAATGTTTTCCTCGGGCCGGAACTTCGAAGCCTTCGGCGGGTAAACGATCACGCGGCCGCCGGAGAGGCCCTTGCCGCAGTAATCGTTGGCGTCGCCTTCGAGTTCCAGTGTCACGCCCTTCGGAACAAAAGCCCCGAAACTCTGCCCGGCGGAGCCTGTGAACCGGAAATGCACCGTTCCGTCCGGGAGCCCGTCAGCTCCGCGCACCTTGGTGATCTCGTGGCCGAGCCAGGTTCCGGTGGCCCGGTCCACGTTGCGGATAGGCAGTTCAGCCCGTACAGGCTGGCCCTTGTCGATGGCCGGACGCGCGAGCTCGATCAGCCGGTTGTCGATCACCTTGTCGAGCCCGTGATCCTGGGCCTCAACACGGTAACGTGCGGTTTTCCCATCTGCCTTCGGGGCAGCGAGGATCCGGGAAAGATCAATGCCGCGGGCCTTCCAGTGGTCGATGGCCCCGCGCATCCTGAGAATCTCGCTGTGGCCGACCATCTCCTCGACAGTCCGGAAGCCGAGCTGCGCCATGTATTCGCGCACTTCCTGGGCAATGAATTCGAAAAAGCTCACCACGAATTCCGGCTTGCCGCTGAACCGTCCGCGGAGCACCGGATCCTGCGTCGCCACACCCACCGGGCAGGTGTTCAGATGGCAGACACGCATCATGATGCAGCCAGAGACGACGAGCGGCGCCGTGGCAAAGCCGAACTCCTCGGCACCGAGCAGCGCGGCCACGACCACGTCACGGCCGGTCTTCAGCGAACCGTCCGTCTGGAGATAGATCCGTCCACGGAGTCCCTGCTCCACAAGCACCTGCTGGGTTTCGGCCAAGCCAAGTTCCCATGGGGCCCCCGCATGCTTGATGGAGGTGAGTGGCGAGGCGCCTGTTCCGCCGTCATGGCCGGAGATGAGGATGTGGTCGGCGTGTGCCTTGGCCACGCCTGCGGCCACGGTACCGACGCCCACTTCTGCCACGAGCTTTACGCTCACGCGCGCTTCCGGATTCGAGTTTTTCAGGTCGAAGATGAGCTGCGCGAGATCCTCGATCGAATAGATGTCATGGTGCGGCGGCGGACTGATGAGTCCCACACCGGGCGTCGAGTAGCGCACCCGGGCGATCACCTCGTCGACCTTGTGGCCAGGGAGCTGCCCGCCCTCGCCGGGCTTGGCGCCCTGGGCCATCTTGATCTGGAGCTCGTCGGCGTTCGTGAGGTAGTTCGCCGTCACGCCGAACCGGCCCGAGGCCACCTGCTTGATGGCACTCCGCCGCCAGTCGCCGTTGGGTTCCCGCTTGAAGCGCTCCGGGTCTTCACCGCCCTCGCCGGTATTTGACTTGCCGCCGATCCGGTTCATGGCGATGGCGAGCGTCTCGTGCGCTTCCTTGCTGATGGACCCGAAGCTCATGGCGCCGGTCACAAACCGTTTCATGATCTTCTCGGCCGGTTCCACTTCCTCGACCGGAACAGGCTTGCGCGACTGGGTATCGAGCTCGAACAGGCCGCGCAGTGTGCACAGGTGCCGGGCCTGGTCATCTACAAACTTCGTGTACTGCTTGAAGATGTCGTACCGCTTCTGCCGTGTCGCGTGCTGGAGCCGCCAGACCGTGTCCGGATTGAACAGGTGATACTCGCCGTCCCGGCGCCACTTGTACTCCCCGCCCCAGTCCAGTTCCGGCGCCGCGCTGACGCGCTCCGGGAACGCCCGGCGGTGCCGCCGCTCAACTTCGGCAGCGACCTCCTTCAGGCCGATACCCTCGATTCGGGTGGCCGTCCAGGTAAAGAACCTGTCCACGAACGCCTTCGACAGGCCGACAGCCTCGAAAATCTGGGCGCCGCGGTAGCTCTGGATCGTGGAGATGCCCATCTTGGACATCACCTTCACGATCCCTTTCTGGGCGGCCTTGATGTAGTTCTTCACCGCCTTGTTGTGGTCGATGCCGTTCAGCTCGCCCGTACGGATCATGTCATCCAGCGTCTCGAACGCCAGGTACGGGTTCACGGCGCTCGCGCCGAAACCAATCA
>CAZSFB010000054.1:0-11128 GCA_964606035.1 uncultured bacterium
GGATGTCGATCTTGGAGACAGCAAGGCACTTGATACAGTGCCGCCCTCGAGCATCGGTGGCGGGACCCTTCTGGTGCTGCCGGGGAACCTGATCCAGTATACGCCGGGGCCGGCTTTCCAGTATCTCAGGGCTGGGGCAACGACCGTCGATTCGTTCTCCTACGTCATGATTGACGGATGGGGAGACACGTCGGCCGCGGTTGTGCAGATTGTTGTCAGGGGCGTGAATGATACGCCTCTGGCGGTCCCGGATACGGCATTGGCCATGGAGGACGGTCCTCCGGTGCTGATCAATGTGATGGCGAACGACACCGATCCGGACCTGGGCGATACGCTTGAACTGGTTTCCGTCACGAACAGTGCCGCAGGAGCGGTTGTACAGATATCGGCCGGGCAGGTGGAATACAGGGTAGGTTCCCTGTTCCAGTATCTAGCGGCCGGCCAGACGATCAATGATACCTTCACCTATACGATTCGCGACCAGGATTGGCTCACGTCCACGGCAACGGTGACTGTCACCATCAGTGGACGCAATGATTCTCCCGGTGCAATTAACGACACGGCAGTCGCTTTGGAAGATGGACCGCCAGTGTTCGTGGATGTTCTTGCAAACGACACTGATGCGGACGCTGGCGCGGTTTTTACACTGTCCAGTATCCCGCCGCTCAGTACTCTCGGAGCCGGACTCCAGATATCAGGAAACATGGTCCGTTACGACCCTGGGATCATCCGGCAGGACCTGGCCGAAGGACAGACGGTCCTGGATACCTTCAGCTACTCGATGACCGATTCCCAGGGTGGCGTTTCGTCAGCGACGGTAACGGTGGCGTTCACGGGTAAAAACGACAGCCCGTCAGCGCTACCCGACATCGGGTTCACTGCGGAAGACGGTGACGATATCGACATCTTCGTGCTTCTGAATGATAGCGATGTGGATTACGGAGACATGTTGTCGATCTTGTCGGTGTCGGCGACCAATGCCACCGGAACGGCAGTTTACCGGAACGGGGAAGCTGTAGCCTATTCAGTCGGAGCCGCCTTCCAGCACCTGAATGTCGGCGAGACCGGCATCGACTTTTTCAACTACACGGTGGTGGACCCCTTTGGTGCAACCGGCTCGGCTGCGGTGACGGTCTATGTGGTCGGCGTGAATGATGCTCCGGTGGCGGTTGACGACACCGGTAATGCAGTTGAGGACGGCGGCCCGGCCCTTGTGGACGTTCTGGCAAACGATACAGACCCGGATACCAATGATGTCCGGTTCGTCGTGTCGGTTCCGGCGTTCTCCGGACAGGGTGCAGGCCTGTCAGTGGTCGCGAACCAGGTATCCTATGACCCCGGTACGCGGTTCCAGACCCTTGGCGCGGGGCAGACGGCCATAGACATGTTCACTTACCAGATGCAGGATGGATACGGTGAGGAGTCGTCGGCTTCCGTCCTGATGACCATTACAGGCACCAATGACGTGCCGGTGGCGCTTGCCGATTCAGGGACAGCGGTCGAGGACGGCCCGCCAGTGTCGATTGATGTTCTGGCCAATGACCATGATACGGACTCCGGTGATATTCTGACTCTGGCAGGTGTCTCTCCGCTCAGCCAGGCAGGTGCATCCATTGCGGTTTCTGAAGGCCGGGCAGTCTACAGCCCGGGCGCACTGTTCCAGTGGCTCAATGCGGGCCAGACAACTACGGATACATTCACTTATACCGTTCAGGACAATAACGGTGGCCAGAGTTCCGCGGTGGTTACCATCCATATCACCGGAGTAAATGATGGCCCTGTGGCTGTCAGCGACACTTCCATCGCAATAGAGGATGGCGGCCCGGTGATTGTGAATGTGCTTGCGAATGACAGCGACCCGGATTTCCTCTCCACGATCCTGCTGGTGTCAGCCGACCCGTTTTCCCAGAACGGGGCCGTGGTATCCACGTCGGTAAACGATGTGATCTATGACCCTGGTTCGCTGTTCCAGGAGCTGGCCATCGGAGAGGTTGCCAGCGACGAACTCTCCTATGTGATCCAGGACGAATATGGAGTGACAGCAACCGGTAAGGTGTTCGTGACGGTATACGGCCGGAATGACCCACCGGTCACTGCTGATGACGAAGGAGCAGCAACCGAAGACGGTGGACCGGTTCTGATTGATGTGCTGGCAAACGACTTTGATCCGGACTTTACAGACATGCTGTCAATCCGTTCGCTTCCCGCCCTTTCTTCAGCGGGTGCCTACCTGTCGGTATCCGGCGGGCAGGTTTCCTACAACCCGGGCATCCTGTTCCAGCATCTTGGGGCGGGGGCAACGGCCGAGGACACGTTCAGCTATGTGATCCAGGACGGGGCCGAGCTGTCCTCGACGGCCCGGGTGACCGTAACAATCACGGGAGTGAATGATGATCCGGTGGCACTCAACGACAGTGTGTCGGTACCTGATGGTTCCGGCCCGGTAATTATTGATGTACTTGCGAACGATACTGACCCCGACGAGGGAGATACGAAAGCGATTGATGCCATCCCGGCGTTTAGCGTGATGGGCGCATCGCTCCAGATCTCAGGTGACCGGGTCCGCTACGACCCTGGCAGTATCTTTGGTTACCTTGGTGACGGACAGACCGGTTCTGATTCGTTCACATACATCATGCGAGACGGGTTGAATGCGACTTCGTCGGCTACGGTGACGGTCACGATGACCGGCGGCAATAGTGCTCCGGACGCGATGGATGACGATTTCACCTGGGTAATGATTCTTGAGGATGGCCCACCTGTACTGCTGGATGTGCTGGCCAATGACACGGATCTGGATGCAAGCGATTCCAAAACCCTGCTTTCCATCACCCACAGCATCGCTGGAGCGACTGTGGCGATCGCTGCCAACCAGGCACGCTATTACGTTGGTACCCTGTTCCAGTATCTGGGGGATGGCGACACCGCTGACGACGCCTTTGAATATATCATGAGGGACTCAGCCGGGGTGACCGACTCGGCGCTTGTGCAGGTAAGGATCACCGGCATCAATGACGCTCCTGTGGCTGCTGCGGATACCATCGGGATTACGGAAGGCCTGCCCAACCTGGTGCCACATGCAAGCTTCCTGGTGAACGATTCGGACATCGACGCCACGGATACCATTTCCGTGAATGGTGCTTTCACTGATGCTGTGACGGGTATTCTCGGGCTCCCAGTAAATGTGACGGGCACTGACATCGAGATCGATGCCTCGGCAGTCAGCTTTATTTTGCAGGGTTCGGTATTCACCGATACATTCCGCTACGCGATTGAGGATTCGTTCGGGGAGATTTCTTACGCGACAGTTACGCTATCCATTGCCGGGACGAACGAGGCTCCCGTTTTTGTTGCCCCGCCACCGGGCGGTATCAGCTGCCGCGAGGGTGATGAGGTTTCCGTTCAGGCATCTGTAACGGATGGGGACACTTATCCGGTTTCACAGTCGGCATTCTCCGATGCGGGCACCGGAAGCTGCGCGTTTATCTCGGTTTCTACTGATGGCGTAATGACAGGAACCTGTCCGGCTCTGGGCAATGCCTGCACAGTGGATGTGACTGTTGATGATGGCTTCGCCACGGATGGGATAACATATACGTTCAACTTTAACACCCGCTTTGTGACGGTAGCCGGCAACGGAGTAATGGACGGAACCTCCTGGAGCGACGCCTATCCGGACTCCCTTTCGGACATCAATCAGGCTGTTTCCGACCTCAGCGCCAATGGCGGTGGTAGCGTCTGGTTTGCCTCTGGCGACTATGACGATGGCGGTTCCTCTATGGACACCATCACGCTCATGAGCGCTGTCGATCTTTATGGCGGGTTCGCCGGAACGGAAGCGGCTATTGGGGACCGCCCGGTCCCGGCCGGAGAGACGCGCATAAATGGTGCGGCTGCCGGAGGGCTGTTATACGGCCACACAATCAACGGGGTTGTTCTGGATAGCCTTTCACTCACGAACTCATCGGGCAGTTGCATAGAGTTCAGGGATCTTTTTGATATCCAGATCCGGCACATGGATATTGATACCTGCAACGGGCACGGGATTTATCTCGATACCGACTTCTCTGCTGAAATTCATGGCATCAGTATCAGTGATACACAGGTCACTGAGGCCAGTACGTTCTTTGCAGCCGGCGCAGGAATTTCCGTGAACCAGTTCAGTGATGTTCTGCTGGATGGCGTTACGCTGGTCAGGAACGAAGCGGATCTGGGTTATGGCGGAGGGCTTTACGCGTACCTCGGCTCTGCCCTGAAGATCCGGGATTCCGTAGTTGAGCAAGGGTATGCGGATTACGGTGGCGGCGTTGCGCTTGAGTCGGTTTCAGGTCTGGAGATTGACGGACTTGTTGTCGATAACAACTGGTGTGATGCCGGCGGCGGTGGTGGCATTTTCCTTTATGACGTACAGGATGCGTCGGCTCACCGGCTCTATGTAACGGCAAACGGCTGCTTCTCCGCCAGTGGCGGTGGCCTACTCGCGGAAGATTCAGCAGGCATTCGCGTCATTGATGCGACGTTTGTGGACAACTACTCAGATGATAATGGCGGTGGCGTTTATCTTTACTACAGTCAGTTGGATGCGGCCGGGATTTCCATCGCGGAGAACTCCACCATGGGAGATGGCGGCGGCATTTACCTGTATGAATCCTCCTTGAATCTCGTCAATGGTTCATTTCATCGCAACGTGGCGGATGTTTCCTCGGGTACGGGGGGCTCTGGCGGTGCCGTGCGCGTGACGGGCAATTCCATATTCTTTATTTCCAATTCCGCCTCTTACGGGAACGTCCGGAACTTTTTTGGTTTCCCGATTTTCTTGAAGGAACTGTCGGAAATTGTCGCCGAGGCGGGGACTTCTGTAATCGCCTCGCGGCTCTGCTCCGAAGAACGCTGGAGTGACGACTCTGTTATCCTGGATGGTACCGCGGTACAACTTTCGGACCCGTTCCGGCGTGGTCCATTCGGGCGGTTGTCGCTGCGGCGAACCGCAGACGGCGACAGCTTTACGAGTGCCTGTGTGGATCTGGGAGATCCGGTAACGACGGCAGATGCCTTTGCCGCGGGCTCCCTTGATTGGCAGGACTACTCCAGTTCTTTCTACGGGATGGCGGATGCCTATCCACCTGATGCCGGTGCTCTGCATGTCCGCCCAAAGGTCTATTACGTCTCCAGCGGCTCGGGCGACGACTCTAACGACGGCTTGTCCTGGTCGACAGCCAAGCAGAACGTCCAGGCGGCAAACGACCTGTCGGGGTGGGGTGATCATATTTGGGTGGATACAGGTGTTCAGACCGGTGATCTTGGTAGCTCCGACCCTGTGCTGAGGCTGGGCAGGGGCGTCATGGTATTTGGTGGTTTTGCAGGTGCTGAGAGCCACCCCGTGCAGCGGCCAGCTGGCTCCCTGACGGAATTCTCGGGTGACCGGGATGGCAGCAACTCAGCAACACCAGGCGATGCCGGGCCGGTCATCGAGGGAGCATCGGATGCGCGTATTGACCGCCTGAACATCAGATGGGGTTACAACACTGACGGAGCCTGTCTGCATAACAGTTATGCCCTCCGTGTGACGGTGGCGGACTCACTGCTAGAGGAGTGCGAAGCGGCGGGCTTGGGTGGCGCGATCCATAGTGATGGTTGGTTTGATGATCGCGGCCTGTCCTATGCCCTGATCGTGGAGGATTCGACCATCCGCGGGTCACGGGCAAGCTTCGGTGGCGGGATTTCATCCCTTCGGGGCCGCGTGAATATTTCCGGATCCATTATTGAAGGTAATGACTCAGCCAACGGTGGCGGCGGCATATTGATTGACGAAATCAACAACCCCATAGGGCCGCCGGACATGTTCAGCCGGATCACGGAGAGCCGTTTCATTTCGAATAGTTCACCGGGGTTTGGAGGTGGTCTCGCGGTTCTTTCCGCGTATGCAACGCTGCTCGATGGATTGACTTTTAATTTCAATACTGCCGCTGATGGTGCGGGCCTGTTCGTCGCTGACTCCCCCTTCAATACACCACCAGTGGTGCTGGGCATTGATCTGACCTTTGACGGTAACAGCGCGGCCGGGGACGGTGGCGGAATGCTGGTCAGGGATGCAAGTCTGTTCCTGACCCAGATGACGTTCCGTAACAACACGGCAGATTCCGACGCCGACGGTAATGGTGACGGAGGCGGTATCCATGTGGATCCTTTTGCCGCTGTATCCCTGGAGATGTCGAACTCCGCATTTTACGGGAATACGGACCTGGACGGCGGAACAGTTCCCGCCCCGGTATCGGATTACTCCGACCTCGCCGGTTCCGGAAATCCGGAAGGCCTCTGCTCGGAAGAGAACCTGTCTCTCGTGGACCCTTTCAATATCCATCTGGATGGAAATTCCCGGGAATATGGCAACCCCTTTGTCACCGACGGCGTGAGCAGGATTTACCTTGCGAATGCAGCTGCTGGTGATGGCTACACGTCTGCATGTATGGATGGCGGCCAGTTCTCTCTGTCGTGGGTGATGATGCTGTTCCTTACCGGGCGTATTGACTTCTTTTCCCTCGACTTCCCGTACACAACAAGCGCGAGCGGCGATCCGGACGACCTGTTTGTATCCAACGTGGATGCTGCACGGCACTACTCCGCACCGAACACAATCTACGTGACGAAGGAAGGTGCCGGTGCAGGTGATGGCAGTTCCTGGGCGAACGCCGCCCGTGGTCTTCAGAACGGTATCAGTCTGGCGGGAGCGGGAGACCGGATCTGGGCTAAGGCTGATACCTATACCGCTTCCTCGACGGGCATAATGTTCACGATGGACAGCAAGCCCGGCGTGAACATCTGGGGCGGGTTTGCAGGGAGTGAAAGCCGTCTGGAGGAGCGTACAGCCGGCAGCCGCACGGTGCTGAACGGAAATGCGACAAGCAGCCAGATTGTCAACATTTCTGGAAGCCCGGGAGCACGGCTGGATGGTTTCCGGGTGACTGGCGGCCGGAACAGCCTGGCCTCCTGTGCGGGTGCCGGTATTGCAATCGCGTCGAGTGACAGCACCCCGGTAGTGATTTCGAATTCGGTTGTCGACAGCAACTCGATTACCGGGACGAACTGCACGGGTGCAGGCCTGTATGCTACCGGCTCAAGTCTTAGAATTAACGATTCGACATTCGAGCTGAACAACTCAGATGCTGCGGTAGTGACGACAAACGGCGGCGGCGTGTATTTCACGAATGGTACAAAGCTGGAGATCTCCAACTCGGTTTTCCGGTCGAATTCGATCCGGAATAACGGAGGCGGAATCTATCTTGGTGGCCCGGTGGAGTTTGAGAGCTGGAATTCCCGGTACGAATCGAACAGTTCGACGAGCTCCTCCGGTGGCGCAATTTATGCGAGTAACGTGTCGAGCCTGGCTTTTAATGGTGACGTCTTCGCGGATAACCAGTCTCCATCGAATGGCGGTGCAGTACACGTCACTTCACTCAATACTCCTGGAACCGCGGTGACTTCCACTGATGTCCGATGGGAAAACAACCGGGCGACAAACGACTTTTCTGCCAATGGTGGTGCATTCTATGCGCAACGTGGAAGTGCGGCTGCTCCCGGGCTGGACATCCGGTTTACCGGCGGCGAGTTCGTAAACAACTTCATGGGCAATGCCGGCGCGCTGACGGTCCGGGATACTGGTGGCGCAAGGGTCTCTACTACCTCAATAAACGGTACTAAGTTTGTTGCAAATACGGGTGTCAGTGCCGTTGCCATGTTCATTGATAACAGCGTCCAGACCGATATCGTTGATGTGGAGTGCGTTGGCAACCGGGGCACCCATCTGGATGGTGCCGCGGTGCATGCTGGAGGTGCTGCACTTCTACGGAATATTACCAGCCTGAATATCGTGAACTCGGTATTCCGCGATAATCTGCTTGGCAAAGTGTCCACCTCGCGCGGCGGCGCTCTTTTCCTTCAGATCAACGCTGCCCCGGCCATGAACGTGGAGGTCATAAACAGCCTTTTCCGCGGGAATATAAATCCGAGTATAGCTGATAGCCCTCCTCCTGCAGGCCTTTGCGGCGGCGGTGCGATCCGGATCCAGACCGATAGCTCCCAGACCATGAACCTGTCGGTGACGAACAGTTCGTTCGCCGACAATTATGCGGCCAAGAACGGCGGCGTTTTCAATGTCTATACAGGTGCGGGCAGTACGACCGGCCTGGAAATCTGGAACTCGGCTTTTTACGGCAACCTGGATGCCGTGGGCTCAAATACGGCAGATATTTTCGTGGATGGTGCCGGCACCAACACCCTGAATGTGAACAACTCCTGCGGCATGCAGGACCTGGCTGCGGCTCCGGTGATAGCAAACAGTGGATACGTGCAGCTGACTGGCGCGACGCAGGTTCTCGGAGATCCGTTCAACCGGATGGCCACAGGCGAACTGTTCCTCAAGTCAACGGCGACCGGGGATGCCTATACGACTGCCTGCGCGGATATTGGAAGCGAGGCACAGGCGGCAGCAGCTTTTGCGGGAGCCGGACTGGGTGACTGGTTCGATTACACAACGGCTATTGATGATCCGGTTCTCGGTGGTCCGTACCTTGATACCGATGGCGGCGGTGCGAACGACGTCAATGCCGGCATTCACTATATTCCGCAGTTCTTCGGTGTTTCCAACCAGCTCCGCACTCCGGCATTCACGGCCTCGAATGCGGTACTTGCCGCAGGGAGCAACGTGACTTTGTCAGTGGTGCCTCAGGGTACCCTTACCGGTTGCGATATCTACTACGTGGCGGCCGAAACGCTGGTGGGCTCTATCCCGGGCGGACCCGGTACCATCAGCGCAACCTTTGATCTGTTACCGGGCCTTTACCGGGCCGACTGCGCGGAGCTCAGCGACTATCGCGGGTCATCTTATGTGGTTGTCCGCGAGGCGGTGCTCACGGACCTCTCAAACACGGGTACCGAGACGGGCAAGTCCTGGGCATCCGGTTTCAATACAGCGGCGGAGGCTGCTGCGGCCGCGTACCCGACGCTTCACGATATCTGGCTGAAACGTGGCACTTACCGTGCGACCTCCTCAGCCTCACTGGTCAACTTGCAGCCATATGTAGGTCTGTACGGCGGGTTTGAGGGTACCGAGACCGGTTTCCCGTCCGAAAGGCTCGGGCGTGACGAGACAGTCCTTTCTGGTGACGTGAACAACAATCAGGTCGCGAATGCGGGGGATTCGTCAACAGTGGTCCGGGTGAGAAACGGGGCCATCATTGACGGAGTAACTGTTGAATATGGATACACCCTGAGTGTGGGTGGCGGCATAGGTTCGGGTGGGTATATAAACAGCATCACCCTCAACAATCTGGCCGTGCGTGGAAATTATGCGGAAGGGTTCCCGGGTGGAGCAGGCATATATCTCCAGGCCGGTCCGGCATTTACTGGCTGGGTCAGCAATGCATCCATTCAGGCGAATACGGGCTATCAGGGTGCAGGGGGCCTGCTTGTTGATGGTTCAACCGGATTCGGACAGCAGGTGTTGACGCTGAATAACATGGAGATTCTCGACAATATCAAATCGACGAACGCGTTCGGATTTGTCCCAAATGCCGGTATTTCCGTTCTTTATGCTTCGGCAGACATCTCTGACTCGGTGTTCAGTAACAATACCATGAGCATGGTGGGCCATTCGGGAGCCGCGCTCCGGGGATACAACCTGGGCGGCGTGTCCGAAGCGGTTACTGTCCGCAACTCCGTCTTTGACGCTAATGCCAATATTGGCGCTGGTACCGCAGGCGCGGCGATTGCAACGCAGGGGGATTTTGATGTCGCGGTATTCAACAGCTCGTTCCGCGGCAACTCCGCAGCCACTTCCAGCAGTATCTATGTGTTCGGAAATACGACCCAGACGCTTTCAGTCGCAAACTCGGTCTTTTATGGGAACTCTGGAATTGCTGACATATGGGCCTCGACTTTTTCGGCTGCGAATCTGGACAACAACTGTGCTCCCGCGGCGTTACTAACGGTCAGTGGCGGAACAGTGCCGACGAACATCGCCCAGGTATTGCTGGACGGTTCGACACCTGCGCTTTCGGATCCATTCACTGATGGTCCGACTGGCGAACTGTTCCTGCGGCACAACGGGCTCGGCAACTCGACCTACACAAGTGCCTGTGTGGACTCCGGAAGCGATGGTCTGGTACCTTTTGCATTTGTCGACCAGACAACCCGGCTGGATGGGACACTGGATGCGGGAACATCGGATATCGGAGTGCACTACGATCCGTCACGTCGTGGCTGGATTTCGTCGTTTAACCTGACCAATGGCGGGGCTACACTCGAATGGCGTAATGCCGGGAATATCACATCCTGTGAAATCCGGAATGCAGACATACCGGCCCAGGTGGTGCATGTTGTTTCATCGGGGCAACTCATTCATGGGACTTGGGAGATTCCGGGAACAGGTCCGGCACCCGAATACACGCTCGTCTGCACGGACGTGCGCGGAGAAAGGCTCGAGACTACTATTCTCGGCACCAATGAACCCCCGGTGGCGGGCACAGACCTGGGTGCAGCCCAGGAAAATGGGCCAGTGGTACAGTTCGCGGTGGCGACGCTCCTCGCCAACGACTCGGATCCGAACTCGGGCGACTATGTGACGTTTGTCTCGGTGGCTTCGAGCAGTGCTGCCGGGGTGCCGGTCTCACTTCTGGGCCAGAATGTCGAGTATGACCCCTCGGCGTCCTTCGACAGACTGACGGAAGGCGAGCTATTTACCGATACATTCACATATACGATCCGGGACCAGAACGGGAACCAGGCCACGGGGACGGTCGAGGTGACAGTTACAGGCGTCAATGATCCGGTGAGCTTTGCGACTCCTCTGGGTACCGTTACCTGCCGGGACGGTGAATCCTTTGGTGTGGCACCAGTCTTGGCAGATACGGATTCGGGAGATCTCTACCTGTTCGCCGAGATCGCACCTGGCGGCGTTCAATGCAGCAGCTATCCGGGCGCTGGTGGCGGCGCCTGGTATAGCGTCGACGGCATGAGCGGGACGATCTCCGGCACTTGCCCGGCACTTGGCACGAGCTGTGAAATCCGGCTTGAAGTTACGGAACTTGACGGCTCATCAACCGATGACACGCTCACGGTGGAGACAAATACC
>CAZSFB010000055.1:0-11125 GCA_964606035.1 uncultured bacterium
CCCAATGGCCTCGCAATATGCCGCCTCCTGTTCGTAGGAAAGCTCGGTCGAGAGCGCCTGTGACATTTCCCGGCCAATGACAGAAAGGTCCGTACGGGGTATAAAAATATTGAACAGCTTCACGGCCGTCCGGAGCATCCAGAGGTCTACCTTGAGCTTGAACTCGATATCCGGGTGCTGGATCTTGAGCACCACGTCCTCGTCCTCCCGGGTCCGGGCACGATGGACCTGGCCAAAACTGGCGGCCGCCAAGGCCTCATGATCGATCCAGTCGAAGATCTCGTCCGGGTTGCCGCCAAGCTCCTGCCTCAAGGTCTTCTCGATATATGGCCACGGTGTCGGCGGTACCTTGTCCTGGAGCAGCGACAGTTCCTCGATCCAGGCCCGCGGCATGACATCGACACGCGCCGAAATGAGCTGCCCCACCTTGATCATGCCGCCCTTGAGCCGGATCGCCATGTTGTAGAACTTCCGGGCGTAGTGCCGGTGGATCTCACGCCATTTCGCCCGGCGGGTCCGGATACCGAACCACTTCCGCCGGTACCAGAGAAAAACATAGTGAAGGTACATCGGGAGCAGGGTTCCTGCGATGATGCTGAAACGCTGTATTGTGGCTATGGCCTGCTTCACTCGGTGAGAAATCCTGTCCTCCCGGTCTCCCGGGACAATCCTAGCTTCGCTCGGCGAGCCAGAGAGCCATCGGCGTCCATACGTGCTTCTTCGCCCTGGAACCGGTGATCAACCCGATATGCCCAACAGGCACCTTGACGCATTTCTTGTCACGGGAGCCAACGAGTTCGACAAGGGCCTCCACCGACTCAGGGCTTGCAACCTTGTCTGTTGTCCCGACAAACAGCAACAGATTTGCCTCTACTTTGGCGAGATCGACTTTCCGGCCTTTCATCACCAGTTGCCCACGGCGCACCTTGTCGTCCCGGATGAACTCGGTGACGAACTGGACAAACGCTTCCTGCGGGTAGGCGATAAATCCACGTCCCCAGTCACGGATCGTTTCAAACCCGGCGACATATTCCCGGTCCCAGTAGTTCACGAGCAGATTGAGATAACGGGTAGCGAGGCCAAAAGGCGCGAGCATCTCGAACCCGACACGGGGAAGGATGGGCGGAAGGTTGCCCATCTTTTCCATAACAGCCGGAAGACCACTTCCGAATACCTTCATCAAGACGTTGGCCGGGAACATCTTGGAGAAGTCGAACGGACTCCCCAGAACCACCGCATTCCGGACATGCGCGTCTTTCTGGTAGACCGACGCATACAGCATGCTCATGATCCCGCCCATCGACCATCCGATCGTCGAAACAGCAGATTCGCCCGTGTGCTCAAGAATCTTGCCAATGGCCTTGGGAATAAAATCGGTCACATAGTCATCCACCCGTATGGTGCTGTCGGCGTCAGTCGGCGAGCCGAAATCAACCAGAAACACATCGAATCCGGCATCCAGCAGGAAATGCACCAGTGAATGGCCCGGCCTGAGGTCGAAAATGTCCGGATTGACCATGAGGGGCGGAATAATCAGGACGGGTGTCTTGTAGATTCTCTCCGTTGTGGCGTGGAAACGCAGCAGGGTAGCGTTCTCCCACATGAAGATCGTGCGTGAAAATGACCGGACCTGAGGTGTGAGCGGCCCCATTACCGCACGCTCAACAAGATGCGCGGCCCCGAGAGCCGCCCGGCGGGCCGTCACTGCCGGCCGGAAAACAGAATTTAATTTTGCGCTTGCCGCCATCGGCAGATTTTTATCCGACCCCATCAGCCCCCGCAAGGGACCCTGTGCCGATCCACTTGCGGGGCATCCTGAAGGAAGTTATCTCCAAGGGGTGCCCCTTCCCCGTCTAGACGAGTTTCTTGAAAACCGCAGGGATGCCGGATCCCGCCCGGCACTGCTACGCCAGCTCGACCTGTTTGAACTCTACCTGGAAGGCCACCCTCCGCAGGAATACGACCCGGCCCAGTCTGCCTGGTTCAGCATGTTTCTCGATGGCCGGGGTCTAGCAGCCGGGGAAAAGGCCGAGATACTTGAGACTGCACGGTCTTACCGGGAGTTTCTGGGGGCCCCGGACTCCCCAGGGACCGAAGCCAGCCCCCCTTCGGAAATAGCGAACCGGTTCAAGCCGGGACCTTCGGTTGGGCCTCCTCCGAAAACGCGGCCCGTCTCGGGGAAAAGAACCATTGCGCCCGCACACAACCCAGCCCGGAGCAATGCAGGAGGGTGGGTTGCGCCCCTCGTAATGGTCGCGGCGCTGGTCTGGGGGTTCTACTGGGGGATTATCAAGAGGCCGCTGGATGACTTCGAGCTGGATATCACCGAACGACTCCGCCGGAACTCCGTAGCCATGTCGCCGTCATTCGGGACATGGGTGCTGGAAGAGGCCGAGCGAAACGATATTGAAATCATCCCTGAACAGTCGGCGAAAGAGATCCTGGCGGTACGTGATTATCACGGCTCCACCGAACACATGTATGCAGTCAGGCTGACGGTCGCCGCACGGTTAAAACTACCCGCCGGTCTGCACTGGCCCCGCAGAATCCAGATAGAAACAGAAACCTATCTGGTGCCAGCCGACTGGCCGCCTCCAAAACCGGCATCCGCGAAACCCCTCGAACCTACCAGAAAGAAGTCGGAGGTCCGGAAAATCTCCAGAGTCATCTATGAGCCCGCACTGGATGCCATGGAAGGAGCGAGGACCAATGCCCTCAGCTTCTACGCAGACAACCCGGAGGAGACCCGGAAGCTGCTTCTTACAGAGACTGACAGGATCGCCAGTTTTCTCGCCAGCCTTCCGGGAACAAATAACCCTGAAGAAGCGGTCGTGCGTACAGACCTGAAAAGCGGCCTCGAACAGTTGCGAGGGATCCGGGTCACCCTGGATCTGTATCTGGCCGGAAAAATCGACGCGCGTTCCCTTCGGCAATCGGTGGATACCTATGCTGCCCAGTGTGAGTATTTCATGAGGAAAGCCGACAGCCGGCTTTATTCCGAACCGTGAAGCGTCGCCGGCGGCGAAAGAAGTCCAGACCCATGCTTCACCTGTTGCTGACCGTCACCGCAGCAGCGCTTGTTGCTCTTGCTGCCATTGCCGGAGCAGCATGGAAAGTCCTCATCGACAAGTACCCCGGTCCGCACATCGAGCGCGATTACATCCTGTCGGTACTCGCCCGGGAAAGCCCGATCTTCGCAGCCGACCGGAGCACCCGTATCGGTGCATTTTTCGGCGTGGAACACCGGGATTATGTGAGTCTCGACAGGATTCCCCTGGATCTCAGACGGGCGATTGTGGCCGCGGAAGACAAATATTTTTACCGCCACCCCGGATTCAATCCGTTCGCCATCAGTGCCGCCATCGTGGCGAACCTGCGCGCCGGGAAAATGGTGCGCGGTGGTTCCACAATCACCCAGCAGACAGCAAAAAACCTGTTCAAGCGACAGGGACGGACCCTGCGAGAGAAACTGAGGGAGCTAGCCAACGCCCTGAAACTGGAGGCGCACTACTCCAAGGATGAAATCCTCGAGTTCTACCTCAATCAGTTTCATGTGAATGCAAACGGCCGGGGCGTTGGTATCGCCGCACGGCATTTCTTCGACAAGGACGTGGCGGAGCTGAACCTGGTCGAATGCGCGTTTATCGCGGGAAGTGTCAGGGGACCGATGCTCTATGACCCGTTCGCTACCAGCGATCCGGAACGGCGGGAACGGAACCTCCGGCGGGCGAACGTGCGCAAGGATTATGTGATCCACCGTATGTATGAGGATGGCTACCTGTCAAAAGCGGATTACGAGGCGGCGCGGGCCATCCCGGTTCCGTTCCAGCAGGGGCAGTTCCGGTTCGAGCGGAGCATCATCGGGGATATGGTCCAGCGCGAACTGGCATCTGACGAGCTCTCCGAAGTTCTTGAAATTCTTGGTGAGGCGGATCTGTCCTCATCGGGAATCCAGATATTCACCAGTATTGATGTCGAGACCCAAAAAGACGCCCTCTACTCCCTGCGAAGCCAGCTGAGCCGCATGAAGATGATGCTGGAAGGTGCCGCCCCCGCCGGTGAGCTGCCATCGCCCCCGGTGAAAATTGACCGCGGCGATTTCCTGACCGGCACCGTTGAATCTCTGGATCCGGAAGCCATGGAGGCGGTGATTCGCCTCGGTACCATCAGGGCCGTGCTGGACCGGGATGGCATTGCCGCCTGCACGGAACCCCTGAAAGCCCACCGTACCGGGAACCTCTGGGCCCGCTCAACGGACACCGAAATACGTTCATGGCTTGGCTCTTTGCAGCCGGGTAGCACGTTGCCGGTCATCGTCCGCCGGGAGTCCATCGCCAGCACGAATTCGCCGCTTCCCGCACTGGCGGACTGTGCCTATCCGTACACATTGGCAGAAAAGCTTCAGGGCGCGATCATTGCACTGGACGACAGCTTCATTCGTGCCGTGGCAGGCGGATTCCACAATTCCGATTTCAATCGCGCTATGGATGCACGGCGGCAGCCCGGTTCGGCATTCAAGCCGCTGGTCTATTACGCGGCCCTCCAACTCGGCTGGTCCCCGGTCGATGTGGTGAAAAACCGGCGGGAGACCTACCGCTGGGGGCAGATCGCATACCGGCCCAAGAGTGACCACACGCCACCCTCTGACGAGATGTCACTGGCCTGGGTGGCGACGCACAGCGAGAACTATGGGTCGGTCTGGCTGCTTTCCCATCTGACGGACAAGCTGACCGACGCCCAGTTTGCCGAAATCGCCGGTGCGCTCGGACTCGGCCGGACCGGCAACGAAACTCCCCGGCAGACCGCGAACCGCCTCAGGGACCAGCATGGGGTGATAATCCGGAGACAAACAGTGAAAGAGGCCGCATTTGAAAATGCCAGGGTGGAACTGGTTCGGGAGAATCTCTTCTCCGGGGAGGCGGCCTGCGCCGGAGAACTGGACCGAATGTCCTATGAGGCGACCTCCCGCCGCGAGATCGAAGAGGCGGTGACTGCCAGGGATCGGGAAACGGTCGAGACCCGGAGGCCCGAGCGGCGGGAGGACGTGCGAATCGCTATCGAGCGTTTTGAAAACCTTGAATCGGTCATGAGGGACCCCTCCGTGCTTCCGCCGGAATGGCACCCGCTGGCCTCCTGCCCGTCTGATGTCCGCCGCCGGCTGGTGGAACAGACTGACCACACGGCAGCCGAGTGGGGATTACCGGACGGCTATGATCCTGCCGTGTGGCGGCGGTTCCGGGACTACCGGCACCTTGTGAATGTCAGTTACGTGGTCGCATCGGCCAAAGCGATCGGGTTCGGCAGCAGCATTGAGCCCGTACTGTCACTACCCCTTGGTACCAGCGACGTGACACTTTCCGAAATGGCTCACTTCTATGAAATGGCCGGCCAGGGAACGACCCGTGGGCCGGTTCCCCGCCTGATCACCGAAATCCGGACCTCCGGCGGCGAGGTGATCTGGAAGTATGAGGCGGCCAGTGAGGCTGTGGAGCCCGAAAACCTCTCAGGTGCCTGGCTCGAAACATTGCGGAACGTGCCTGTCTTCGGAACTGCCAGGGGCGCCGACGATCTGGTCACGCTGAGCCGCGACAGCACACAGCCCGAATCGGCGATCCGGGTGCCTTTCTATGGCAAGACGGGGACCACCAACCGGAACCAGAATGTTTATTTCGTCGGACTGTTCCCGCAACCGGAATCGGCCGAAGGCCCTCTATCTGCAAAGCGGCTGTTCACCGTTGCTGCCTACGCGGGATATGACGACAACCGCCCCCTCACCCGGGGGCGAATCCGCATCTACGGATCAAGCGGTGCCCTGCCGATGGTGATCGAGACGGCTCGCGGTATCATTGACCGGGCAAGATACCCGTATGATCCCGGCGACCTTGCCGTGCGCATGGCCCGAAAGCTGCCGCTCAGTTATCCCGGGACCTTCGCCACGGTTTCTATCAATGCCACCACTGGTCTGCCAGATGACGTCCAGGTGATCCAGGACCGGACCGAGCTGGAGGTGTCATCCCATCCATATCTGGTGATTCCGGGACTCATTACCGGGGGACGGTTTGAACCCCGCCGCCTCTATGAACCCCTCCCGGTGCGGGGATATATCGTCGACATCTCTCCAGAGGACCGCGCAGAGCTGGAAAAACTGCTGTCCGAGGATCTGGACATGCGGGTGCTGCCCTCCCCAGCGGGCCCGGCCGGTAACCCCTCCCCGGAAACGGAGGACCGGGAAGGCCTTGAGCATATACTCGAGCAGGGGCTGGGCGAGTAGTTATTAGCCCCGTCAAGTCCGCCGCCGCGCCCGTTATCACCTTTAATTTCCGTTCACCCTCAAGGGGCTATTGACGCCGTGCCGCCCTGACGCCATTCTCCGCCGCGACGACCCGAGAGATCGTTAAGTCTATCAACCGGAGGGTTTATCCCTGTGAAGAAATATTTTGTTTTGTCTGCCCTGATCGCCCTGACCATGAGCGGATGCCAGCGGCGGGACACCCATGAACTGCGTGAGCGGATCATCAAACTGGAAAACAAGGTTGCCGAGCTCGACGAGAAAATCGGCCAAGGCGTGGTCACCAATCCCGAGGAGGCCCGGAAACGGCAACTCGAAAGCCTGATCTCCGCCTTTACGAAGCTTGAGGAGAAATCCTACGCCGATGACCCGAAGGCGAAGGCCGGCGAGGGCTCCATTGAAGTCATCGTGACCAACCGCGAAGGCCCGGCCTACATGCAGGCACGCACCGCTCCCCAGGATGCCGAAGGTATCGAGGGAGTAACCATCCGGGTCACCGAAACAAATCTGCCGACGGTAAAGACCAAGAGCAAAGGTCCGGTCCGGGTCGGTTTCCTGAAGGCTGGCAACTATACTGTCGAATTCGAGAAGGCCGGCTACCAGACCAAGCTCTTCCCGGTTGAAATCCGGGAAGGCAAGAAGAAGACACTTGTAACCTTCCTGCTCAAGGACGGGGAAGAGATCGGCCAGAATACCGGCAATGTGCTGAGCAACCTCGGTGCCGGTGGCAGCGGGGAAGCCCCCGCTGGCGGTGGCGTCAGCCAGGACCAGGTGAAGGACTTCATGAACAAACTGCAGGAAGCTGCCAAGAGAGCGCAGCCGCAGGGTGGTGGGCAGTAAGCACCACAGCCTGACGGCAACCTGTCCGCATAACGAAGAAAACCCGGGCTCCCCCGGGTTTTCTTCGTTATGCGCTGACTGGCGCCCGGCGGGCCCGGTCTTCGGCAATGAGGGTTTTCTTGGCGACTTTTTCCAGGGTGGCCCTCGGGAACTCCTCCCGGAACTCCACCTCCCGCGGGACCTTGAATCCCGCCAGCCGTCCCGCGCACCACTGAATCAGTTCCTCTGCGGTGGTCTGCATACCGGAGTTACATATTACAAACAGCTTCGGCACCTCGCCGAGCACTGGATCAGGGATCCCAATGGCAGCGGCCTCATATACGGCCGGGTGGGTCATGACCACACGCTCAATCTCGCTCGCAGCCACATTCTCGCCGCCAACTTTCAGCATGTCTTTTTTCCGGTTGACGTAAACAATGTACCCGTCCGGTTCCTCCACGACATTGTCCCCGGTTTTCAGCCAGCCATCCGGGGAAATGGTCTCGCCCGTAGCCTCGGGGTTTTTCAGATACCCCTTCATCAGCGAAATCCCGGGGACACCCCACACTTCCAGCTCGCCCGTTTCACCCGGACGGCAGACACGCCCGTTCTCGGCCACAATCCTGACACGATAACCAGGAGTCACCCGTCCAATGGCACCGTTTCTGCCCTCATCAAGGGGCCCTGTTGCTACCGGAACCGTGATGGTTTCGGTCATGCCGAACCAGCCAATCGTGCGAACCCCAAACCTCCTCTCCAGTCCGGTTGCCCTGGCTCCGCCTCCCCACAAGCGGAACGAGTGGGCACTGTCCGCCGGTGATGGCGGCTGCATATAGAGCATTTTCGTCAGGGCCGGAACGAAACTCGCAACCGTAGGCCGGGTTTCTGAAACAACATCCCAGAAGCGAGTCTTTGTGAACCGCTCCATGAGAATAATTTCCCCGCCCACCGCGAGCGTCGGCACCGTGGAATAGGTCTGTGCGTTAGTATGAAAATACGGCAGACAAACGAGATATCTGTCATCGCGGGTCAGCATCTGGGTCCGGACCATGATTTCGGCAGCCCAGACATAGTTCCCCTGCGTCATCATCACACCCTTGGGCCGGCTGGTGGTCCCTGACGTATACAGGATCGAGCAGACATCCAGCGGAGAGATCTCAGGCCTTGCCAGTTTCTCCGGCGGAAAAGACGAAAGCTCAGAGAATGGAATGCAGCTAGCCGCACTTCCATTTCCGGCAATCACCACCTTTTCGATGGCATGACACCGGCCTAGCACTGGCTGCACTGCCTCCCGGTAATCGGTATGGACAATGGCAACCCGCGATTCCGAATGGGTCAGATAATACTCCATCTCATCAGGCGCGCTTTTCAGATTGGTGGCAACCATAACCGCGCCGATTCTTGCAATCCCGAACCAGCAGTCGAGAAACTCCGGGATATTCGGGATATGAACGGTGACCTTGTGACCTTTCCTGATACCCGCCGACTGGAGCCACGCACCCACCGCTGCCGATCGGCGGTCAAGATCACCGTAGGTGAGCCGGCAAGCCACTTTTAAAGTCTTATCGACAAAAGTGAGCGCGATCCGTTCCCTGTCCCTCCGGAACCGTTCATCGAGAAGCCAGGCAAAGGTCCTCGGGCCGACGGCATCTATGGCATTATCCAGCAGCTGCATATCCCGTCTGTTGCCGGAGCGTCCTTTCCTGTCAAGGTGATCAGCGGCAATTACCCAGCACGGCACCGGACCGTTTCAACGCCTCCATGTCGGATAGCACAGAAGCGGCCTGGATCCGGTCCCGATGCTCCAAGCACATTTCCCGGCGTGAGAGAGCCCACCGGAGAGGCTCCTTCAGCCGCCAGTGTACGAAATCCAGATAACCCGAGGACAGGATACGATGAAACGCCCTGTCCCGGCACCCGGCAAGTCCAGGGTCTGACAGATCAGCAATGTGAAATAGAAGGCGGTGGCGTTCGGCAAGCTGTTCGCTTTCCACAGGGCTGAAAAGCTGGTCTGTCGTCGCGCCTGAATCGTGTTCGATTTCCGCTTCCGGCCGGAATGTCACCGTCCAGCCGCGCTTCCATGCACGGAAGGACAGGTCGACATCCTCACCATAAGCCGGAGAGTACAGGCGGGAGTACCCGCCCAACTGTCGCCACTTCTGCCGCGAGAACACGCTGGCACCACCGTGGGCATGGGCGAGGGGGGCGCCTGCAACTGGTGCAGCCTCTCCTGACAGGCACGGATGCATGACCCGAAGCAGTCCGTTATCGAATATCCAGCGAGACGGTGACTCATCCTCACCGCCCGCCTTGAGGTTCCTGCAGGAGGCGGTCCGGGCGAACTCATCCGGCCCCCACGAGACAAATAGCCCCCCGAACGACAGGATCCGCATATCGTTGTTCAGGAGCATCACCAGGTCCGCCCGGCTCGTTTCGACACCCCGATTTACTGCCGCCCCATATCCGCAGGCAGAGGCTGCCTCGACAGTCCTGACGCGGCCTGTGGCGGCAGGAGGAAGCTCGTAGGGAGGCCCGTCAAAGACGACCGCGACAGATATTCCTGCACGGTCCGCCTCATCCAGAACTGAAGGGAGATTTCCCGCAAGAAGATCCGGTCGGGCACGGCTCGGTATGATAATCTCTGCACTCACACTTTTATTATCCTACCAAATGCATACCGGAACCAGTCCGTATGAGAACGCCTCAAAATGGACTATAGGTTCCGGTGAAATCCATGACCGTGAAGGCAGAAAAGACACGTATTGACCAGCTGCTCGTTGAGATAGGCCTCGCCCGGTCGCGCAACGAGGCGCAGGCGTTGCTCATGGCCGGAGAGGTCCTCGTCAATGACGAACCGGTAACAAAGGCCGGGAAGACCGTCCCCACAGATGCCCATATCCGGCTCCGCAATGAGCGACCACGGTATGTGAGCCGTGGCGGACTGAAACTGGAAGGTGCACTCCGGGATCTTGCCGTCGATCCAGCCGGACTCGTCTGTGCGGATATCGGCGCCTCAACGGGGGGTTTCACCGACTGTCTGCTCCAGCACGGCGCCATCCGGGTACATGCGGTGGACGTGGGACAGGGGCTGATCGCTGAAAAGCTGCGCCAGGATTCCCGCGTGGTCCTCCACGAGAAACTGAATGCCCGATACATGAAACCTGAGGATCTGGGAGAGGCAATTGTCCTGGCCGTGGCCGACTGCTCATTTATATCCCTGTCCCTGCTGCTGCCGGCAATCCGGTCCATCCTTGCCCCGGGAGGAGTCCTCGTCTCCCTCGTCAAACCCCAGTTCGAGGTTGGACGCGAACATGTTGGCAAGGGCGGAATAGTCCGGGACAGAACGCTTCAACGGGAAGCCATACAGAAAATCGCAGATGCTGCCCGGCAGGAAGGATTCCGTTGCACCGGAGAATGCCCCAGTCCCATCACCGGAGCTGACGGCAACCAGGAGTATTTCCTGAAACTTGTGACCTGACCGTTCATTCGGCCCCGGATGGCGGGATAGCGAGCGGGTCACGGAACGGGATTTGCTTGTCCGGGTCCAGCTTCTCCCTGACTTCCTTCGGGGGCTGCATCTCCATCATCCGTTTTTGCTCGTCGGCCGGTACCGGCATGGTGATCGTTCCCTCAGGCGCGTGGGATTTCACTAACGGCGCTGACTCAAGGAACATCTGCGGGGCCCGGTGCGCCGTTGCGGAACCGTCCAACAGCCGCCAGTCGTAATGGCTCCAGATGATCCTGTATCCGCCGTCTTCGATGGCGAACCGCTCCTTCTGCGGCAGATATGGAGAAATGGCTTTAAGGATGCTGCTGCTATTTTCGTCTGCCGGTTCATTCCATGCGGAAAGGGGCCGCGATTGAACCCGTGGCAGTGCCGCCGGTTGTGCGGCGAAAATCTGGTCGCGATACCAGTCAGCAAGAGGACTCAACACAACCACTTTCTCTCGGGAGGCGCGGAAATAGTTGCCTTCCTGCCGGAAGAACTCCTGGGCACGACGCTCCAGATATCTCTCA
>CAZSFB010000056.1:0-11070 GCA_964606035.1 uncultured bacterium
GGGAGGAGTCCGTGGCGGCCATTATCGAGTTTGCCGTGCTCGTCCTCAAGGTGAGCGACATTATCGTCTGTGGCCATTCGGAATGCGGTGGCATGCAGGCGACGCTTCGAGGCCGCGAGCAGGTGGCATCACCAAATCTCCGGGAATGGCTCCGGAACGCCGAGCCATCACTCTTCCGGTTCCACAAGGGGGAGCGGTTCAGTCAGGGCCAGACGGATGTGAACCAGTTGGGGCGAATCAATGTTGTACAGCAGATTGAGCACGTGAAAACCTATCCATGCGTTCAGCAGCGTCTGCAAGCGGGAACGCTGGCCGTTCATGGGTGGTGGTTCGACATTGCCCGGGCAGAGGTTTCAGCCTGGGAAGCCGAGCGCGGAGAGTTCATTGTGATTGACGAGGAAGAGGCTGCACGAATCGTCCAGCGGATTGAGGCCCATGAGGCAGCCAAGTCCGCTTCCCGCAGTTCCATATAGCCATAACCCCTTGTAATTGTATCATTTTTTGCCCCTTGTCCGCCGCCAGATCGTGGCCATTCTACTACGCATGTGCGGGGCCCGCCTCTGGGCATCAGGACTCCGCGGATGGTGGTGAGAAACTTTCATGGGCGCAGTCAGTTTTCCAACGGTTACGCGGACAGTCGCACTGGGCAGTCAGGCCCGGCTGCGCCGGTATCCGCCTGCCTACGGGCTCGAGCGATGGCAGCTGGACGGCATTGTGGATGACGAAGCTGCCCGGACACTGGTGCTCCAGCTTGTTGGGGCCCGCCAGGCACTTGGCAGCCTTGATCATGTCGTTCTGGACTGGAAGGACGCCACCGCGGCTTCGGACGCGGCGGCCATGGCCTGCAATGTCGCCGAGGAGTGCGGCGCACGTCTCGCCCATCGTCCGGCGAACCTGCCGGAACCGGCACCCGATCCCGCCATGCCGGCAGCCTGATGCGGCCATAAGGGCGGGCCGTTTGCCCGGTGTGCACCCGGACGGATAGGTTTTACCCGTCACCTTTGAGGACGGCCGATGCAGTTGACCCGCGAATTCCGTTTCCATGCTTCGCACCAGATCCCGAATCACGATGGGCTCTGCCAGAACCTGCATGGCCACAGCTACCTGCTCTACATCACCGTGAAGGGGAAGGTGGATCCGAAAACCGGTATGGTGATCGACTTTGACGATCTGGACCATATCGTCCGTGAGAACGTCCTGAAGAAGCTTGATCATAACTTCCTGAATAACCATATCCCGCTCCCCTCCTGCGAAAACATCGCTGTCTGGATCTGGAACCATGTGAAACCCGGATTGCCGGGTCTCTATGAGGTGAAGCTTTATGAGACCCATGATTCCTGTGTGATCTACCACGGCGAGAACGAGCAGGCGGCCTGAGTCACGTGGCAGGAAACCGAGGAAAACCCAGGCGGAAAGCGTCGCCGCTGCAGACGCGGGATGCCACTCGCCAGCGACTCGTGGAGAAGTCGGTCCGGGGTTTTCTGGACGCTCTCGGCGTGGATGATCCTTATGCCGCTTCCATGCCCCGGATTGTCGCGCGTGACTGGCCCACAGAAGTACTGGACGGTTACGGTCAGGATCCCGCAAGGCTTCTGAAGACCGAGCCCATTGAATCTTTCAGCGGACAGATGATTATCGTCCGCGATGTCGCGTTTACCTCCATCTGCTGCCATCACCTGCTTCCTTTTGTGGGCCGGGCCGCCATCGCGTATGTGCCGTACCGGACTGTGACCGGCTTTTCGGCCCTCGGGCGGGTGGTGGACTGTTTTGCACACCGGTTCCAGACCCAGGAACGGATGACAGACCAGATTCTCCAGGCCCTCAACCGGAACCTGAAGCCGAAAGGTGTGGCGGTACGGCTGGAGGCCGAGCAGCTCTGCATGTGCTCACGGGGGCCAAAGAAACACGGGACGCGGGTGGTCACCACCGCCTTCACGGGTGTTTTCAGGTCGAGCCGCCGCCAGCGGGACGAGTTTCTCCGGGCCGCCGGTCTCTGATACAACCCTTATTATCATGACGGAATCGCTCAGTAACCGGGTCGCTCTTATCACCGGCGCTTCGCGGGGAATCGGAAAATCGGTGGCCCTGGAACTGGCCCGGCGGGGTGCGCGGCTGGCCGTGCATTCGCGTTCGGATGAGTCGCTCGCGAAGGTGATTCCGGAGCTCCGTGCGGCCGGGGCACAGGTACTCGGCCTGCCGGGCCTTCTCGAAATGCCGGGTGTGGCGGCATCCCTCGTCATGAAGACCGTGGCCCATTTCGGCCGTGTTGACATCGTGGTGAACAATGCCGGTATCAATATCGTGAAGGCGGTGGATGAACTCACCCGCGACCAGCTGGAGGCCGTGCTTCAGGTGAACCTGATCGCTCCATTCGAGATCTCGGGAGCCGCCCTGAAGCAGATGAAGCAGCAGGGACAGGGCGTGATTGTCAACATATCCAGTGTATCAGCCAAGGCCGGGCTCCCGAAGTTTCCGGGCTTCGCTGCCTACGCCGCTTCCAAATACGGCCTTCAGGGCCTCACGGAGGTGGCTCACGCCGAGGGGAAGGACCGGGGGGTCCGGGTGGTGGCGATCCAGCCGGGCTCTGTTGAAACCGATATGCTGCGGGAGTCGCTGCCGGGCACTGAACGGGCACTGGACCCGGCGGAAGTGGCAAGAGTAGTCGCTTTCGTCTGCTCGGACGCGGGCGGTTCTCTGGGCGGCTCTACTGTGGAGGTCTGGCCATGAACGCGAAAGAAGCCGAGTTACCATTCAAACCTCCCCTGGAGGTGGGAAGCGGCATCTACTGCGTCGATCTTTTTGAGGGTGGTGTGCCGGAGCGCACCTGCGCCTATATCGTCAGGGATGGCGACAGTACCGCAATCGTCGAAACCGGCTCGGCCCCGCTTTCATGGCGGGTTCTGAAGTCCCTGGATCATCTTGGGATTCCGGTTGAGTCCGTCGAGTGGATCGTGCTGACGCATATCCATCTGGATCATGGCGGCGGCGCAGGCTGGCTGATGGAACGGCTGCCAAAGGCAAAGGTGGCTGTGCATCCACGGGGAGCACGCCATCTTGTTGACCCTTCAAGGCTCATTGCCGGCGCCAGGGTGGTCTATGACGACCGGTTTGATTCCATGTTCTCCCCTATTGTGCCGATCCCGGCAGAGCGGGTTGTGGAGATTTCCGATGGCGGGACAGTTGAGCTCTGTTCGGGACGGCGGTTCGAAATCGTTCACATGGCCGGACATGCGCGCCACCATTTTGTGGTGGTGGACCGGAAGTCGAATGGCGTGTTCACGGGTGACAATGCCGGGGTACGTTTTCCGTGGCTGTCGAAATACGGCTTCACACCGTCGATGCCATCAACGTCTCCGTCGGAATTTGATCCTCCGGAACTCGAACGAACCATGGACCGGCTCTTGTCACTGGGGGTCAGCCGTTTTTATTTCACCCATTTCTCGGTTGGAACCGCCGATGAGGTGAGGAACAACCGCCGGTGGATTGGAGAATATGTCCGGCTGGCCGGGGAGAGTGGTCCGGACTGGCAGGATATCCGGGAACGCTTCCGGTCAGCGACAATTGCCGACCTGTCCAGCCGGGGAGTGCCGCCCGGCACTCCTGAGCTGGAGGGCCTTGCGCTGGACCTGGAACTGAATGCAAAGGGAGTCGCCCACTGGCTTCAAAAACCGCCCGTGACCGGTTCCACAGAAAAACACAGGTAAACACACGTCGTCCTGTGGAAAACCAGGGAACGACCGCGTTCAGACCCCAGTAATTTCAGGGGGTTATGGCTCACCACAGAAAAACACAGGAAAACACAGAACGCCCCCACAGCGGCGACCAAACCCGCTCCGACACGATTGGACACGTATCGACACGAAATTCCAGAGTCGAGACACACAGATCCCAAAAGAGGGGAGCCCCGGACACCAGGGGAGGCTGATGTCCGGGGCTTTAGGAGGAGAAGTGCTCTGAAATTATATAGAGAGCAGTCCTCATGCCAGAGAGGACGCCTCGCGTAAAAATTACATAACTAATTGATTTCAATAGATAAAATGTTGATTCTGGCGTAGAAATTTGGCGATCATAAAAAGTATCATTTTGAGAATTATTCTCAATGTGATAGTCCTGAAATCTCAAATTGAGGTGGATGGGCTGGTTTATGTTCCGCACTCTGGGTGGAACCGGCGGTAATCTTGGCCCGGATACTCGTCGTTGACGATGATGCGAACTTCCTGAAACTTGTCACCGAGACGCTGCGGTCGGATGGCCATGAAGTCGTGTCCGCCTCGAACGGGCTGGATGCTCTCTCTCGCTACTCGCCGGAAACCGACTGTGTGGTTTCCGATGTCCAGATGCCGGAGATGGACGGGCTGGAACTGCTCCAGTCGCTTCGCGACCGAAACCCCTCGCTCCCGGTCATTATGCTGACGGCACAGACCACCGCCGACGCCGCGGTCCAGGCGCTCCGGCATGGAGCCCGTGATTACATCTTCAAGACCGATCTCCAGCGGCTTCCGACCTCCGTCCGGAATGCCGTGGCGCACCGGCGGCTCGAAAACCGTGTGGACCAGCTCGAGTCTGCGGCGCAGGAGAAATTTTCCTTCCGGAACATCGTGGGCCGCTCGCCGGAAATGAATGCGGTGTTTGAGGCGCTGGAACGGGTCGTTTCCTCCAATGTGACAGTCATGATCCAGGGGGAAAGCGGCACTGGCAAGGAACTCCTTGCCAAGGCGATCCATTTCAATTCTGCGCGGGCGAAAGGACCCTTCATTGCCATCAACTGTGCGGCGATTCCGGAAAACCTGATCGAAAGCGAGCTGTTCGGACACGAAAAAGGTGCCTTCACCGGTGCGGTAAACCGGCGCGTCGGCCGGATCGAGCAGGCAAATGGCGGGACGCTTTTCCTGGATGAGATTGGCGAGATGAATCTCAGTTTGCAGGCAAAACTGCTCCGGGTGCTTCAGGAACGGACGCTGGAACGGGTTGGTGGTTCCGAAACTGTGAAAGTGGACGTGCGCGTTGTGGCGGCCACCCACCGGCGGCTGGACGAGATGGTCCGTGCCGGGACTTTCCGCGAGGATCTTTTCTACCGGCTTAATGTTTTTCCGATCCGTGTGCCACCGCTCCGTGAGCGCCGGGGGGATATTGTTCCGCTGGCCGAGCACTTTCTTGCGCGGTTCAATCGCGAGGAGGGCCGCTCTGTCCGGGGTTTCGAACCGGCCGCCTTCGAGCTGCTGCAGAGTTACGACTATCCGGGCAATGTGCGCGAGCTTGAGAATCTGGTCTATCGAACGGCGCTGCTCGCCCGGTCGGAGTGGATCGGACCGCAGGACATACCCCCCTTTGGTACTGCCGGAATCGCCGCTCCGGGTGCCGCTGTCCGGGCAGAGGCCGCAGGTGCTCCGGCAGAATTCTGGAACCGGGAAGCGTTCCCAAAACTGGTGGATCTGGAAAAAACGGCTTGCCAGAAAGCGCTCGGACATTGCAATGGAAACGTGAGCGAAGCCGCCGAACTGCTTGGAATCGGCAAGGCCACTCTTTACCGGAAGATCAAGGAATACGGCCTGAACGGGTGACGGGCATTTCTAGCTTCGGACCGGTTGCTTGCCTTCGGCCTTCCGGGCCTGCTGGTAGTGTTTCTCCATCTGCTCAAGGGTAGCGTTCTCGATGGCGATTCCTTCGGCTTTCAGGGACATCTCGATATGCCGGAATCGCCGGTAGAATTTTTCGTTGGATTTGCGGAGCGCGTCTTCAGCCGAAATGTGGAACCGGCGGGCGATATTGGCGACGACGAAAAGCACATCTCCCAGTTCCTCCTCCACATGTGCCCGCCGGGCTGGAGGGGAAACGGGTTTTTCGCGGCGGATCTTTCCGCTGGCCCGGGCAGGTTTTCGTGGCGGGGTTGTGGTCCCGTAAATCGCCTCGACCAGTTCTCCGGTTTCCTCTTCGAGCTTGTCCCACAGCATGTTGCGGTCGGGCCAGTCATAACCCACGCGTGCGGCCTTTTCGCCGAGCCGTGAAGCCCGCACAAGCGCCGGCAGTTCGGCGGGGATTCCATCCAGGACGCTATCGCGCTTATTTGCCTTTTCCCGGCGTTTGATTGCCTCCCAGTTCACCACGACATCCTGTGCGGTACTAGCCATGGCATCTCCGAAGACGTGGGGATGTCTTTCGACCATTTTCCGGGAAATCGTCCGGGTAACATCTTCAATATCGAACAGCTTCCGCTCGGAAGCCATCTGGGCGTAAAAGACGACCTGGAACAGCAGATCCCCCAGTTCCTCTTTGAGGGATTCCCAATCCCGGGCGTCAATGGCCTCCAGGACCTCATAGGTTTCCTCAAGCGTATAGGGCTTAATCGTGTCAAAATCCTGTTCCCGGTCCCAGGGACAGCCGCCGGGGGAGCGGAGGATTCGCATGATTTCCACCAGCTGATCGAACCCTGGGGCTTGGAGATTCCGGTGGGTTCTTTTACGATCCGGTCCGGATTTCCGATTCAGGCGCTTGCGGACCGCCGGACGTTTCTGGCGGGAGTTTTTTGCGGGCGGTTTCGGTTTCCTGGAGGCTGTCATCAGGCGGATGAGATTCACCGGCGCAGCGGCTAAAGGTCAACGGAGCCGTCCGGAAATATCCCGGCACCACCGGGGACTGCTGTTTGCGGCAGCCGGAACACTGCTCATGCTGTCGTCGTTCTGGGTTCGTGCCCAGGAACAGGAACCCGTACGGTCTATCGAAGAGGCGGACCAGTTATTGGCAGCTCCGGCGACTCTCACCCCCAAAGGCCCCGATGCACTGCCAGATGTTCCGAAGCCTCCCCTTCCACCACTTCCTGCGGCAAGCGACGTGCCACCAGAGGCGGCGGAATCGCCTGCCGCGACCGGGCCCGGGTTTCTCCCGCCAGCGAGTATTGACGAACTGCTGGCAGATTTACCGGCGCAATACGACCCGGCCCAGGCTCCGACCATGGGAATGCTGGAGGGCACCTGGCGGGAACTCCTGACGGCACTTCGTGGCGGCCGCCTGTCAGCCTCTACGGCACTGATCGACCGGCTGGAGCGGCTTCGCTTTCTGCTGGGAATTGAAAACATGCCGACACGGTCTACTGCGCTCATCCGGATGGCGGATCAGGCGGCAAAAAATGGTGACCGGGACCTGATGCGAACGCTGCTGGACGAAGCCCAGCGGCTGTCTCCGCGCCTGGCAACGGTCTATTACGCGCGGTTCCGGATCTCGATTGATCAGGGGGACTTTGAGCCTCCGGCGCTTGCGGCATGGTTTCGTGAAGGGGTGAGTCTCCAGCTTCGCCAGATCAGCACCTACCTTTCCGGAACGGCCACGCTGATTCAGGCTCTCGGTTATGCCATCCAGCTTGCGGCCCTGATGATCGGGCTGGTTCTTCTTTACCGGACCCACAAGGCACTGGCGTCGGACCTCGCCCACTGGCTGCGAGGCGTTGATCTGGTGCCATTCTGGATGTTCCGGATGATGGTGCTGCTGCTGGCGCTTCTGCCCATGTCTCTCGGCCTTGGAGTGATCGGCACTGCGGCCTTCTGGCTCATGATGTCGGCCATGTATGTGACCAACCGCGAATCCGTGGTCTTGTTTGTATCATTGGCCTTGCTGGCGGTTGTGCCGGTGCTAGCCCGTGAGGCCGCGCTACGCATGGCCACATCCAAGTCGATCCCCCTCACCAGTGTTCTTGACGCACGGTACGGCGAGCCGACACTGACGCTTACGCACCGGCTGTCGGACCGGGTGAGCCGCGTTCCGGATGATGAACCATCGCTGTTTTCGCTTGGTGCAGTCGCTCTAAAACGCCGTGATTATGAAACCGCCAGGGAATCCTTCCGGACAATAATCCGCAAGAATCCCGGTTTCTGGCAGGCGATGGTGAACCTGGCCGTCGTTGAAGCTCACACAGGTAATCCTGCAGTGGCGCTCGACTACCTGGATCAGGCGTCCCGGTTGGCGACAGGGAACAAGTGGCTTGGGTTCAACCGGGGACGGGTGGTCGAACTTCTTGGTCCGGATCGGGAGGCCGAGGCGCGAAACCTGTTAACGGCCGCCCGGAAGGAACTGGGTGAATCAGTCTGGGCAGAATGGACGAGGCCCGTATCCGGTTCAGGCGAATTGAAGCTCATGGCGACGTTCCCGCTGTCAGACCGGTATCTGTGGGACCACCGGCTCGATTTGATCGAGAGGGATTCCGCTCTCGCCAGGGACCTGTTCCTGGTTTATACGGGCCGCAGCGGCGACGTGATGCCGGCCGTTCTTCTCTGTGCAGTCGTGGTGCTGGTGATCCAGATCCTCCGACGCAGGATTCAGCACTCCTACGTCTGTGAATCCTGCGGTACATGGATCCGCGCACGTCCCGGCCAGTTTCTCCAGTCCACCTCGATCTGTCCGCAGTGCATTGCGGTGCTTTATCGCAGCGAATCAGTGGACCCGGCCGTGCTGCTTACGAAGCGGGCGGAAATAAAGGCCTTTCAGCGGCGGAAGCGGCAGCTATGGTCCGCGGCTACGTTCCTCGCTCCCGGTGCTGGTGAGATGGGCCGCGGCCGGCTGGTGCTCGGAGCACTGTTTCTGGCCGTATTCTCGGTCCTGGTCAGTTTCTGGCTGCAAGGGGGCATTGTCACCGGAGATCCGTGGTCCCTCACTGGAGATCCTTCGTTCCCCTTCAAGGCTGCACTTCTGACCGGCGGTCTGCTGTTCTATCTTGTGGCGCTCTGGCATTTCTTCGAAATGGAGGAAGGCTGAGATGGCACTTCAGGGAACCCTAAAGGATTTTGGTATTGCCGACATTTTCCAGCTGATCGGCCAGCAGCAGAAGACAGGTGTGCTTTGTCTCAGTGATGGTCCTGATGGCAGGGCGGTGGATGTCTTTTTTGCCAAGGGAATGATCTGCCGCGCCGCTCCTCATGGGGTGGACGAGGATCAGGCCTTGTACAACGCGCTGATCCGTGGTGGACTGCTGACAAAGAGTGGTGCAGAAGATTCGGCCCGGAGTGCCAGGGAGCAACTCCGCAGGCTCCGGGATGTTCTCGTGGATTCCGGCCTGATTGTAAATGAGCAGGTGTCTGCTGTCGAAAAGCTCGATACGCTGGAAAACATTTACGACCTGTTCGGATGGCAGGACGGCCATTTCGAGTTCGAGCAGCAGGAAGTGAATGTCAACGCCGACAGTTTTTCTCCGGTTCCTGCCGAACATGTCCTGATGGACGGTTTCCGGATGGTCGATGAATGGCCGACGGTTCTGAGGGAACTGCCTGATTTTTCGCGGAGGGTTTCGAGGGTTCCAGGCCTGGAACTGCCGCCACCGGTAGACAATGCCGAAAAGCGCGGTGGCATCTCCCATGATGAGTTCCGCGTATATGAAGGGATCGGAGAAGGCAGGTCGATTCAGGCAGTGGTGGATCTTGCCCGTCTCGGCAGGTTTGATGGTGCAAAGGCGCTTCTCTCGCTGGTCAAGAAGGGATATGTCCGCGTCGAGGCCAAGTCGGAGCCGGATATTTCCCTGGGCGACATTACCCGGCGCACGAAGCCTTGGGAGGGGCGTGGGCCCTCTTATATTGTGGCCGGACTTTTGGTGGCCGTCATTTTTCTTGGAGCGGGCAATGTCTATGACCTGGCAGTCTGGCCGTTCTGGAGTGCTGATATCCGTCAGAGCGAGCGGCTAAGTCTTCTGGAAGCACGGATTGGACATGCGCTTGATGCCTACTATGCGCTCGAAAATGAATATCCGGAATCCCTCGAAGCACTGGTAGAATCGGGCTTGATCAGCGAATCGACTCTTAAGTCTGTTAGGGGACGTGCCGATTACAGTCGTTCCGGAGAGTACTATAATTTTGTCATTCGGCGGAATTGACCGGAGAAGGGTGGACGGTGAGTGAGCGCCAGTCAGCGCTGAATGTGATCGAAAAGATCGTCGAGGAAACCGGCGTGATCCGGGTTCTTCCAGAGACCCTTCGGGGCAAGCTGATCTTTTTTGCACTGCTTACGGTGATTTCCGCTCTGATCGGAATTTCACTGACACCAGGGCTTCCGATGCGGGTTCCAGATTACGAGCTGGGGCTTCCAGCGCGGGAAAACCTGTACGCGTCCGAGGATCTTTCCCTTGAAGACCCCATCACCACATCGATTCGCAGGGCAGAAGCAGCCCGTGCGATTCCACCAGTCTACGATTTCGATGAGGGTGTTGTAGGGGAGGTGCTGCGACGCCTGGGCGATCTTTTTTCTGCCATGCGGCAGGCAACCGAGGTTTCCACCAAGGCCGATCTTGCCGTGGCGGAGGCAGCCGGAATCAATCTGACCCGTCAGGCGGTTCAGGAACTTCGCGCCGCCGGGTGGAGTGAGAGTGTCGAAAACCAGATCCGCCGGGTGGCAGAGCAGATACTGAAGCCGGGGGTGATCGGATCGCTTACTGACCTTCCGATGGAGCCCGGATTAGCCATTACTGTCCGCCGGGTGCCGGGTTGACAGGAGTTCACTGAAGGCTCGTATGACTATATCTCCGATCTGCGGGGTGCCAGGAATTCCGTTCCCGGCGTGATCGACTTGTGGATGGAGGATTCCCCGGCCAGGTTGCGTCAGGCGGCTGCCGAGCTGCTTCGGGACCTGATCCGTCCGAATCTTTCCCGGAATATACAGGAAACTGACCGGAGGCGGGGTTTGGCAAGCGAATCCGTGAAACCGGTTTTCGTGCGTTTCCGGAAGGGTGAGCTGATCGTCCGGCAGGGTGAGCGGATAGACCAGCAGAAAGCTGACCTGCTCGCCCTGATCCGGCAGAACCAGACCGAGCCCCGGTGGCTCATCCATTTTGCTCTTTTCTCTTCAGCGGTACTCGGCTTTCTTTTCGCCCTTACCGCGCTGGTGCGTAAGCATCTTACGGCGGTCGCCTCCCGGCCCTATGATCTCGCAGCCATGGGAAGTCTTCTGGCAGCAGCTATCGGGCTAAACCGCGTAATGCCACCTGTCTGGTCGGAGATCGCCATTTCAGCATCATTCGCAGTGGTGCTGAGGCTGATATTCCGCGCGGAAACCGTTTTTTTCTGGACGGTGATTGTTTCGGTGCCGGCTGCATTTGCC
>CAZSFB010000057.1:0-11047 GCA_964606035.1 uncultured bacterium
GACCAGCGGGGTCCGCTCCAGTGCTCTTCGAACCATGGGAAGGTCGGGTAGGGAGACTGCCGGATTGGTGCAAGCAATCCAGAGCACTTCGAGGCCACCGTCAGCTGCTTTCTCAAACATCTCGACAGCCGTAAGTCCCGGTTTCTCGGCAACAGGGCCAGATTTCCAGACTGCCTCCACTTCCTGCCGATGTACTGGATCGGTCAGCGACCGGTGGGCAGGCAGGAGATTCGCCATGGCACCCGTTTCGCGGCCACCCATGGCATTAGGCTGCCCGGTCAAAGAGAACGGGCCAGCACCCGGCCTCCCGATCTGGCCCGTGGCGAGATGCAGGTTTGTGATTGTATTGACTGTGTCGGTCCCGTGAGCACTCTGGTTCACCCCCATGGTCCAGAGCGTGAGGGCGGTTTCCGATTCGGCCCAGGCCCGGACGACCCGTTCAAGCAGTGTGCGGGAAATGCCGCACTCTGCTTCCACCCGTCCGGGAGTAAACTGGCTCAGTTCTTCGGCAAGCTTCTCAAAGCCAGATGTATATGCCCGGATATAATCTCCATCGATCCTCCCCAGCCGGTTCAGTTCGGCCAGAAGGGTGGAGATGAATACCGCATCGGACCCGATCCGGAGCGGCACATGGATATCAGCCATCTCCGCCGTGGCCGTGCGGCGAGGATCCAGAACAATCATCATCGGCCGTTTTCCGGACGGGCGTTCGAGACACTTTTCCATGCGCCGGAACAGCACTGGATGGCACCATGCCGGATTCGCACCAACGACGAAATACAGATCTGTTTGCTCGATATCGTCGTAGCAGGTCGGCGGACCATCCACGCCGAATGCCCTTGTGTAACCGGCGACGGCACTCGACATGCACAGGCGGGAATTCGAATCGATATTATTGGTCCCTATGAATCCCTTCGCGAACTTGTTGAAGACGTAGTAATCCTCGGTGAGGAGCTGGCCTGAGATATAAAAACCGACGCTGTCCGGGCCCTTTTCGTTCTTCGTACTGGAAAGAGCCTGTGCCAGCCGGTCCAGTGCCATATCCCATCCGGTCCGTTCCCGGGGAGAACCCTTGGATGGACGGAGCTCCGGATAGAGAAGCCGGTTCGGTATGTGCACGGTTTCGTGCAGCTCTCTTCCTTTTGAGCAGAGCTCGCCCCGGTTTGCCGGATGATCCGGATCTCCGGAGACCCCGATAATCCGGTTTCCCCGCGATTGGATAATGACGCCACAGCCCACGCCACAGTACGAGCAGACGGATCGTGTGGCCTTTACCGGGCCCCGGATCACGCGGCCTTCTCCTGATTGACAGTGCGTCGGTACAGATCACTTTTCATGAGGTGCCAGCGAGCAAACCGGTTGTACCAGGGCTCCCGGCCGGCGACGTCGCCGGTCCAGGGGACGAGGAGGAGTTCCAGCTGGGAACCAGAATGGCGTGCGCAAAACGCCTGGAACGTTTCACCGTTCTTTCGCCGGCGCAGGAATGAGGCGACAATGAATTCCAGCACTTCATCGAGGTGGCTGACAGGCACCTTCTGGAGCAGGGTGCGGCCTAGTGCTGCCGACGGCCCAGTGCCGCCGCCCACCTGGATGTCGTATGCCTCCATCCGCTTCCCATCGACTGTCACCGTTGAGCCAAGCAGCCCGATATCGGCGACCTGATGATGTCCGCAGCCATTCTGGCAACCTGACAGGTGGACATAGAGAGGATCGAGCCCCGGAAAGCGCCGTTCCAGAAAAGAGGCAATGTGGACCGAACGCTCTTTGGTCTCCGTAAGCCCGAACTTGCAGTGAGTTTTCCCAGTGCAGGCGGCGACGCCGGAAAGGAATTCCGATGAACCGGTCCGAAACCCCAACGACTTGAGCTGGAGCGAGAGGTCGACGACCTGGCTCCCCTTAACATGGGTAAAAACAAGATTCTGGTGATGGGTAACGCTCAGGGATCCGTCACCATGACTCTTCGCCAGTAGCGCCAGGGTTTCGGCCTGCTCCGGTGACAGATTCCCTCCCGGCACTGACACCCCCAGCATGAACAGCCCCGGTGTTTTCTGTTCCGTCAGGCCCAGATGGTCATGCCCGGTATCGCCGTTTTCGAGCAGAGGCATCTTCATGGGGTCGAGTTTTCGGCCGGAGCGCTCCCGGACGGCTCCTGTGAACCTGTCGAGGCCCCAGTCGTTCAATAGATGAGCCATTCGGGCATGATGGCGGTCGGTGCGGCAGCCGTTTTCAATGAACAATTCGATAATGGCGAATGTGAGAGGGAAGAGATCATCTTTCGGAATGAAATAGCCGAAATCCCGTGCGAGGAATGGTGCACGTCCCAAGACGCCACCTGCATAAAGTCCGAAACCCGGCGGCTCGCTCCTGCTCCGGCGGACTGCGACAAATCCGAGATCGTGGATTTCAGGGTGAACGCAGTAGGTACCGCATCCCGACACGCTGATATTGAACTTCCGGGGAAGATTCTTGAAATCGTCCCGGGCGAGCACTGCCTGTTTCAACCCTGAAACCAGCTCCCGGCAGTCCAAAACCGCCTGTTTTGTCAGCCCATCTACCGGGCAGGCGGTAATGTTCCTGATGTTATCGGCCCCGCTGCAGGCCGCCGTAAGCCCGGTTTTATCCAGTACACGCAGTACAGATGCCGCTTGCGGCGGCCGAATGCCGCGGATCTGAAGCCCTTGCCTGGTCGTCAGGGATACCACCGGGTCACCGAACTCCCGGGCCAGCCCCGAAACCGCCAGCAGCTGGTCCGCATCCAGCCGTCCACCTTCTGTCTTGATCCGGAGCATGAAGCTGTTTTCGTGCGGCTGGGAGTGAAACAGGCCTTCCCACTTGAACCGGAAGGCATCGTCCTTGGAAACCGTGTCGATACCCGCACGTTCCATTGCCTCCAGCTCAGCCCGCATCCGGAGCGGGTTTTTCTCGGATTTCAGTTTCTCCTCGCGTGCAAGCACCGCCATGTAGCCTCCAGAACGAAAAGCGCTCAACCTGAGGCGGAGGTATCTCCGCAGGTTGAGCGCCATTGCTCCACTAACAGTCGCTGCCAGTAACTTCCGCGACTGTTTTCAGAACGTCCCTGCTTTGGGCCGTACAGGAGATGACTCATGCAAAAGCCGTGACAAACCGGGCCGGAGCGCGAATTTTGTGAAATCCGGATTTATTCCTGTGTTCCTGGAGATGGGGTGTGTTTCCGTTGACCGGGATTGTGGCACTGCTGCCGCTATCTGAGGCAGAGATTACTGGTTGAACTGTGCAAGCGCGTCCAGTGATACACGAAGATTCTTTATCTTCTGCCGGTCCAGATAGTCCACGATCCGGTCCGAATCGAAAATCGCACCATCAACAAAGCAATCCGGACCCATGGCGATCGGCGACGCCGTTCCACCGGTCTCCCATGCTTGAGCATGAATCCCTTCCGGTTTGTAATCGCTTGTGGGGACGGAGACTCCGGCTGCCGAGGCTGCCTGCCGGTAGAGATCGGGCCGGTAGACCCTCTCTGCCACTTTGCGGATCTCAAGGGGACTATTGATCTGCCCCCAGCGGTACATCTGCGTGACAAGCCAGACGGCGTGGGAACGCCAGGGGAAACCGGCCGCATACCGGTGGAACACGTTGAAATCAGCAAAAGGCTGGGCAGGGAGTCCCCTATGCCGTACGCAATACCCGGTCATGGATGGTATAAGAGCCTCCGTGGGAACTCCGATATAGGACTCACCGGCGATCACATGCACGGCCTCAAGCCGGTGCGCAGGATCATCGAGCCAGCGGCCAGAGCGGATCAGTGCGCGAATCACTGCCTGAAGTGTTTCCGGATGGGCTTCGGCCCAGTCCCTGTTCACGGCGAATACCTTCTCCGGGGCATTGTTCCAGATTTCGTAGTTGGTAACGGCCATCACCCCAGCCCCCCTCTGGACTGCCAGCGAATTCCAGGGTTCACCGACGCAGAAACCGTCAATCTTCCCGGCCTCCAGCTGGGACACCATCTGCGGCGGCGGTATCGTGATAAGGTTCAGATCCTCGTCTGGATTGATTCCGGCCGCTGCGAGCCAATAGCGCAGCTCATAGTTGTGTGTGGAAAACGGGAAAACCGTGGCAAAAGTATATGGTGCGCGTTCCCTCTGCTTCCCGGCATCGATCAGCTGTTTCAGGGCATTCGCTGTCCCCATGGCATCCGGATTCCCGCCCGACGTCAGGCCCGCAATCTGCTGGAACAGGTCGTTGGATATGGTTACCGCGTTTCCATTCAGGTCAAGGCTGAGCGGTGCGATGACAGCCCTGCTGATACCGCCAAGGCCCAGCGATGCAGCCAGCGGCATTGCGGCCAGCATCTGGGCGCCGTCCAGAACCCCTGCAGCGACCTTGTCCCGTACCGTTGCCCAGGATGCTTCCCGGACCAGTTCCACGTGGATCCCCTCGGAAGCGAAGAACCCCCGTTCCTTTGCAATCACGAGCGGGGCGCAGTCGGTGAGCCGCATGATCCCCAGTTTCAGATGAGTCTTCCCCATGCTCACAGAAACTCCGAAATCGATATGACATTGATAGCGACTTCTTCGAGACGCTGGTTCCGGTCCATGGCCATTTTCCGGAGTGCCTGATAAGCGTCGTCCTCGGACATCCCCCGCCGTTTCATCAGGATGCCTTTGGCCTTCTCGATGGTTTTGCGGGCGGCGAGTGTTGATTTGGTCCTTTCCAGCTCATCCTTCAGGCTCTGGAATTCCCGGAACCGGGCGATGGCGACTTCCATGATCGGTTTGACCCGTTCGGCACTGACGCCGCCGACAATGTAGCCGCTGACCCCCGCGCGTACTGCGCGCTGGATGGATTCGCTGTCGCTCTGGTCCACAAACATGACCACAGGTGTCGGCTGCTCGCGGGCCAGTGTATGCATCGCTTCAAGGGTATCCCGGTCGGGTGAATCCATGTCGATCAGAATGACATCCGGTTTGACGCGGCTGACCTGGGCTGCGAGATCTGCCCGGCCCGTGATCTTGACTGCAACGGTGTAACCCGCGCACACAAGTACCTCTTCCAGTACGCGAGCGCGTTCCGGATTTTCGTCAACCAGCATCACCCGAAGGGGTTTCATTTCAGTCGCTGCCACAATCAGCGGCAAACTCCTCTGCACCTAACAGCAAAAGGTGTGCCCGGAGATACGCTCGCCCTGAATGGCTGTGCTGATAAGCTTGCCAGAAAAAAGGAGCCCTGGAAAAACCCTCTGCTTGAACCTGACGGTCTCAAGCGGAACCGTCGGATATTCCTTGGCGTTTCCGTTCGACGTGTTCAGCGATAACGGGGGAGAAGGAAGTTGGTGCGCCATGTGGGACAGGATCAAAACTCAAGGGGGACTTTAACGAGCGTACGTAAATATCCAGTGATACCTGCACATGCTGACGGTCCCGTCATGTCCGTAACAACCAGATCCACCGCAACAGAAAAATGAGTATGGCCGTCCAGGAATATGGCCTTAGCAAGCCAAGGGTTCTACTTGCTCCGTTAGTTTAGGTTCTTTGAAGCTGCATAGGGTGAATTTAAATTGACATAATGAATATTAAATCATAATACTGTGACCGAATGCCACGTTACTCAAGCACAGAGCGTCAGAAGGCGGAAGCAATGCGCCATCGGCAGGAGATACTTGAGGCCGCAGTGGGTGTGTTCGCCGGTCGTGGCTTTGCCGATACAACCATGCAGGATATCGCCGGGGCTGCGAAGTTTTCCGTTGGCAAGCTGTATCTTCATTTCCCAAGCAAGGACGCCCTTTATCGCGAGTTGCTCGAGTCCCTTCTCGGTCTTCTTCTCGATAGGCTTGAAGCCGAACTGGACAGGCCGTACCCCGTGATGGAGCGGATAGCCGGTGCCGTTCGCGCACAGCTAGAATTTTTCCATGATAATCCGCTTCTGCTTCGCCTGCTCGTCAGCGAGACTCTTGGCTTCGAGCTCAGGCTCCAGGCACAGCTCGGCAAAGACGTTTTCGCCCTCTACCGGCGGTTCCAGGGTCGCCTTGTTTGCACATTCCAGGAGGGAATCGATGCTGGCGACTATTGCGGGTTCTCCGCCACGGAGCTGACCCTCAAACTGTCCGGCATCCTTAATTCAGTGCTGACAGCCCACGTCATCGAGAAATCCGGAAAGAATCCGGCTGAACTGGCCGAGCTTGTTCTCCGGCTCTTCACCGAGTCGCCGGTACCGCCCTCCCGGGTTCGGGTTCCGGTGAAAGTTTCCTCAAAGCAAAGGAAAAGAAGACATGCTTCGTAAGTACGTTGAGTTTATCGTCCGGTACCGGGTCTGGATCGTGGCGGCGAATGTGGCGATTACCCTGCTGCTTGGGTTCAACCTAAAGAACCTTCGCGTCGAGGTGGATCCGGACAAGAATCTCCCCCAGCACCACCCCTATATCATGGCCCAGAACGAAATCGACGAGGTTTTCGGCGGCAAAAACATGGTGGTGATCGGTATTGCCCCTAAGGATGGCGATATTTTCAATCCGGCTATACTCGGTAAGATTCGGCGAATCACCGATAGCCTGCTGCTCCAGCCAGGAATCATCCGGGCCAATGTGCTGTCGGTGTCAGCCAACCGGGCGAAAGACATTGTCGGCACGGAAGACGGAATGACGGTGACGCCGTTCATGGAATACGCGCCGGAATCTTCGGCAGAACTAGAGTCGCTGAGAGAAAAGCTGCTCAGGAATCCCCTGTACGAGAACTCTATTTTTTCGAAGGACTTGCGCTCGGCGGCGATCCTGGCGGACTTCCGCTTCACGCCGGAGATCCCCGATTTCCCCTCGATTCACCGGACCATTGAGAGCGTCATTGCTTCCGAGAAAGACGGGACGGTGGAGGTTCACTATTCGGGTTTCCCCATCGCGGCCTCTTGGATGGCCATATACTCCGAGCGGATGGCGATCTATTTCCTAATCGCCATCGTGGTGATCGGCCTCGTCCATTACGAGGCGTTCCGGACCTTTCAGGGCCTGATCCTGCCACTCCTGACAGCGCTTCTCGCCGTCGTCTGGGGTCTCGGTATGATGGGGATAGCGGGCATTTCGCTCGACCCGTTCAATGCCACGACTCCCATCCTGATCCTTGCGGTCGGAGCAGGTCACGCAGTCCAGATTCTTAAGCGGTATTACGAAGAGTATGGCGTGTACAAGGATAACGAGAAGGCCGTGATCGAATCGACGATAAAGGTCGGAACGGTCATGATCACGACCGGACTCATCGCCATTCTCGCGTTTTTCTCTCTGCTCACGTTCCAGACGACGACGATCCGGACCTTTGGACTGTTCACCGGTCTCGGCATTCTTGCTGTGCTCATTATCGAGATGACCCTGATTCCGGCTATGCGGGCGATGCTCCCCAGTCCAAAAACGGCCGAGACGAGTGCGGAATCGATGGAGCGAAAGCTGCTGGACGGTGCGCTCGAGCGGCTCGCCCCGTTCGTCAGCGGAGGCGGCAGCCGGATCATTATCGGAGTCGCGGCGGTGGCGGTCCTGCTGTGGGGATATGGCACCACCAAAGTCAGGATCGATAACAGCCTGAAGCCCTATTTCAGCCCCAAGGACCAGTTTTTCCAGGACGATACCTGGCTGAACGACCGCTTTGCTGGAACGAACTCGCTCCTGTTCGTGATTGAAGGACCAGGCGAGGATTCGCTCAAGGATCCGGATTCACTCCGGGCGATGGAAGGGCTTCAGTCTCTGCTCAAGCGGGAAGAAACGGTCGGCAAGACCATGTCCATCGTCGACTTCGTCAAGAAGATGAACCGGGCGATGAATGCCGACGATCCGGCCCATGACATAATTCCGGAATCCCGCGAACTCGTGGCGCAGTTCCTGTTCCTTTACTCCATCTCCGGCGGCCCGGACGACTTCGATGCCTATGTGACCAAGACCTACGACAAGGCGATTATCCAGGCATTCCTGAAGAAGGACAATACCTCGATCGCCGAGGGCATTATCTCGAAAGCGAAGAGCTACATCGCGACGGAGTTCCCGCAGGGTTATCATGTGAAGATCGCCGGATCGGTGGCTTCGTCCGACGCCATGAACCAGGTCATGGTCGAGGGCAAGATCCGCAACATCGCCCAGATTTGGCTTATTGTTATCGTGCTGGCGTCTATTGTCCTGCGCTCCGTGGTTGCGGGACTTCTTGTGACCGTACCCCTCATTCTTTCGGTATTGGGCGAATTCGCTTTGCTGGGTTTCCTGGACTGGCATCTGGATATCGGGACCTCGGCCATACTCCCGATGGCGGTCGGTATCGGCGCGGACTACGCCCTGTATTTCATTTTCCGGATGAAGGAAGAGCTGCACAAGACCCCAGACTTCGATAAGGCGCTGCTCGCGGCCATGCGGACTTCGGGCAAGGCAGTCTTCTTCGTTTCGAGCGCAATCACCGCCGGGTATCTCTGCCTCGCGCTCTCGCCGTTCGGATTCCACCGTAAACTCGGAGTCCTGGTGGCTCTCGCCATGGTCATCAGCTCACTCGGTGCGATCACCGTCCTTCCGGCGCTGCTCAAGTACATCCGTCCCCGTTCGTTCATGCCGTCTCAAGAAGAAGGCCGGAACGACTGAATTTCAAGCAAGGAGAATAGCCATGAAACCGAAGTTCCTCAGGACCGCTCTCGCCGTCACAACCCTGTGTGCCGCGTCCTTCGTACTGCCTTCTGCCCTGCGGGCGCAGGAGACGCTTCCCGATCCGGCAGAGATCATGAGGAAGAACTTCGTCTCCGGTAAGCTGAAGGACACTACCCAGAAGATGACGATGGTTCTTATCGACGCCCGCGGGATCCGGCGGGAGCGAAAGGTCGAGTCCTATTCAAAGTTACTCGGCAACGGCGTTGACCAGACCCGCATGTCCCGTTTCCTGAGCCCGCCCGACGTGATCGGAACGGCTACGCTCACCAAGGAGAACTCGGCCGGGGACGACGACATCTGGATCTATCTGCCGGCCTTGAAGAAGGTCCGCCGTCTCGTGGCGTCCAACAAGAAAGACAGCTTCATGGGGTCGGATTTTTCCTATGGTGATGTCATTACGCCCAAAGTGGATGACTGGAAGCACACGCTGCTTCGTACCGAGAAGTGCGGCAGCGGGGATTGCTACGTTGTCGAATCGGTCCCCGTGAGCAAGGACGTGGAGCGCAACTCGGGCTATGGCAAGCGGGTTCAGTGGATTGATAAGGCTTCCTACGTGACCGTCCGGGGCGAGTATTCCGATCTCGCCGGACGGCCGCTGAAGGAGTTTCACGCGTACGACCCCTGGGAGGCGGACAAAGCGCTGCATCGCTGGCTGGTGAAGAAAATTACCATGAAAAACGTCCAGACGGGGGGCGTCACGGAACTTCTGTTCGACGAAGTGAAGGTAAATACCGACGTCAAGGACGAGGTGTTCACCGAGCGTTATCTGACGAGGTGAACGAGAGATGAAACTCAGAGCGACGGTTTTACTGGCGGCTTTTCTGCTCCTGCCGTTCGCGGCCAATGCGGACAATAGTCCCGTCGAGAACCCGGCGGGAGGGCCGGTGTCGGACCTTGCGGCAGAGGAGGCTCCGCCCATGCCGGAAGGGCGGGAAACCCTGTTCATGAAGCTGTGGAATCCGGTCCGCGAAGCGGGGATCCACGGCTCGGCATCATTCGACTATTTCAGCTCCGACAAGCGGTTGAGCAAGAGCAATCATTTTCCAGGGCTCAATTTGATCCTGAAGTCGGCACCACAGTACGGCGAGCATGTAAAGTTCTACGGCGAGGCCCGCATTATGGCGCAGGATCTGAATCATTCGCCGGTGCCCAATCACTTCGACGCCCGTACGCAGACGCTTCAGGACGAAGTCATGCTGGAGCTTCGTGAAGGTTATGCGAACTTGCAGTTCGGCGACCTCGAACTCCGGGTGGGCAAGCAGATCATCGTCTGGGGCCGGGCCGACGAGATCAATCCGACGGACTGGCTTTCGGCCCGCAACATGACGCTGCTGCTTCCGGAGCCGTTCGACCAGCGGACCGGCGTGTTCGGCGTAAAGGCGGACTATTATCTGCCGTCCGGCTTCAAGCTGACCGGCGTCTGGCAGCCGGTCCCGACCGGAACGGTGATACCGCTGCCGGCGATGCCGGGCATCCTGTTCGTGCCCCGCCTGCCGGACGTGAAGTTTTCGAACGGCGAATACGGTGTGAAACTGGATCACTCCTCCGGCGGGTTCGACTGGTCAGTCTCCTATTTTACGGGGTTCAACCGGCTTCCCGAGGTGAGCCTGCTGGCGCCGCCGGGAATACCGACCCCTACATCGCCCGCGCTTGTCGGGCTGGACCATCACCGGATCCAGGGCGTGGGCGGCGATTTCGTCACGATTCACGGAACCTGGGGCTTCCGGGGAGAAGCAGCTTACGTTTACACGAAAAATCCGGACGGCAACCGGCGGGATATCCAGACACCTTACGTTTTCTATGTCGCGGGCATCGAGAAGGATTTCGGCGACAGCACGAACATGATCGTCCAGTATTTCGGCCGGTACGTCTTCAACCGGTATGATACATCGCTCGGGCTGCCGGACGACCAGATCGCCGAGTACAACGCCCTATTCAGCAGTCAGCTGGATACCGTCCAGAACGGCGTCTCGGTGCGGCTCGACAAGAAGTGGTGGAACGACACGCTTGATCTCGACCTCATGGGAGTCGTGAACTTTGAACGGACGAACTGGCTGATTCGTCCGAAGCTCGCCTACGACCTCACGGACGAATGGAAGGCGATCATCGGCGGCGAGATCTACCGCGGCAAATCGGTATCCCAGTTCGGCTTCCTCGAGGACAACACGACCGCCTTCGCCGAACTGAAGTGGAGTTTCTAGCAGAAAACGGTATTGTTGGTTCCGATGGTTATTCCTGCCTTCAAGCCGCCCTGCGCTGCCGCGCGAGATCAACGCGGTCAGGCCCGTACAGCATGATTGACTTGCGAAAACGAACCGGCTTGTCGCTGGCGCGTATAATCCCGGGCATCCGGACCACCAGCTTCTCCATGGCGATTCGGGCTTCAAGCCGGGCCAGAGGGGCACCCAG